>JAYTSW010000184.1:0-1991 GCA_043745425.1 Sphingobacteriaceae bacterium
CCAAAACGACGAGTATCTAAATACCAACTCATTTCTTCCGTCGGAATATGCATATCATTCATGCGAGCTTCTAATTTTTCTAAACGTTCTTCGCGTTGAGAACCACCAATGATTTCACCAATACCGGGAAATAAAATATCCATCGCAGCTACAGTTTTTCCATCATCATTCTGTCGCATATAAAACGACTTAATGTCTTTAGGATAATCTGTTAATATAACTGGTTTTTTAAAATGTTTTTCAACTAAGTAACGCTCGTGTTCGCTTTGTAAATCAGCGCCCCAGCCATCAATAAGGTATTGAAATTTCTTTTTCTTGTTGTGATTTGATTCACGCAAAATATCAATAGCTTCGGTATAAGTGATTTTAGCAAAATCATTTCCTAAACAGAAATTTAATTTTTCTAATAAATTTAATTCGCTGCGCTCAGTTTGAGGTTTATTTTTTTCTTCGTCAAGTAATCTTTGAGAAAGGAATTCAATATCTTCTTTGTTTTTATCTAAGGCATAAGTGATAACATACTTTAGCATTTCTTCGGCTAAGGCCATATTATCAGCTAAGTCATAAAATGCCATTTCTGGCTCTATCATCCAAAACTCCGCTAAATGGCGTGTTGTGTTAGAGTTTTCTGCTCTAAATGTTGGGCCAAATGTATATACATCACTAAATGCCATTGCGCCTAACTCACCTTCTAATTGACCAGAAACAGTAAGGTTTGTAGATTTTCCAAAAAAATCTTGCTTATAATCTATCTCGCCAGTTTCAGTTAATGGAGGGTTTTTAATATCGAAATTAGTTACATGAAACATCTCTCCAGCCCCTTCTGCATCACTCGCCGTAATAATTGGCGTGTGCAAATACACAAATCCTTTTTGATTAAAAAATTGATGTATCGCAAAAGCTAACGTATGACGCACTCTAAACACAGCGCCGAAAGTGCTCGTACGAAAACGTAAATGAGCAATCTCTCTCAAGTACTCCAAAGAGTGGGCTTTAGGCTGTAAGGGATATGAATTTGGCTTGGTTACATCCGCTTCCGAATCTCCATAAATAACAAGGTCATTTACAATAATTTCAACCGTTTGTCCTTTACCTTGGGAAGCAATTAATTTACCAGTTACACCAACACAAGCGCCTGGCGTAATGCGTTTTAATAATGCTTCATTAGTGGTTTCAAAATTAACAACCGCTTGTATATTGTTGATAGAAGACCCGTCGTTAATGGCAATGAATGAATTGTTACGAAAGGTTCGTACCCAACCTTTTACGTTAATAACCTGATCGATTAATTCCCCTTTTAAAACTTCTTTAATTTTAACACGCGCCATAGTTGATTTATTTTAAGACCGTGAAGATATAAAAAAGTTGTAAGAGTTTTAGTAAATTTTACATCGAGACTTTTAGCTGAAAATAAAAAGAAAACGACCTTATTTGCCCATTAATCGGGCAACATACTTACCTACGATGTCAAATTCTAAATTAACATGATCGTTAATTTTTAAATTTTTGAAGACCGTATTTTCGAAAGTATACGGGATAATGCAAACAGAAAATTGGTTGTTATGAGAATTAACAACCGTTAAACTAGTCCCGTTAATAGTAATGCTGCCTTTTTCAACGGTTATGTTTTTTGAAGACGAATGATATGAAATAGTATACGTCCAACTTCCTTGATTATCAATAATGGAAACAACCGTTCCAACTTCATCTACATGGCCTTGAACGATGTGGCCGTCAAACCTGCCATTAGCAGGCATACAACGCTCTAGGTTTACAATATCTCCAACATGGAGTGTTCCTAAATTTGTTTTTTGTAAAGTTTCATCTATAGCTGTAACCGTGTATTCATTTCCGTTTATGGACACAACGGTTAAGCAAACACCATTGTGAGCAACACTTTGATCAATTTTTAATTCGGGTGTGATGTTGCAATTAAATGTAAAATGTACATTCGTATGTTCTTTTTCAATACGAGAAAGAGTAGCAAGTGT
>JAYTSW010000185.1:0-1985 GCA_043745425.1 Sphingobacteriaceae bacterium
GGCTATCGTATCAATTCTACAGAGGCTACACAATTTCGTATTTGGGCTACAAATACGCTTAAAGAATTTATTACAAAAGGTTTTTTATTAGATGACGAACGCTTAAAACAAGGTAAAAATTTTGGGCAAGATTATTTTGATGAGCTACTTGAACGCATCAGAGAAATACGTGCGAGTGAACGAAGATTTTACCAAAAAATTACTGACATATATGCTTTAGCAGTTGATTATACTAAAGAAGCGATAATAACAAAAGACTTTTTTGCAACAGTACAAAATAAATTACATTGGGCAATTACGGGCAAAACAGCAGCCGAAATAATTTATTCCGAAGCGGAGGCAACAAAACTATTTATGGGTTTAAAAACATGGAAAGCGGCCCCGGACGGAAAAATTATGAAAAGCGAGGTGAGCATTGCTAAAAATTATTTAAACGAAGAACATATCGAAGAACTTAATCGAATTGTTTCGGCTTACCTAGACCTTGCCGAAAATAATGCTCAGCGCGGATTAATAATGTCTATGCAAGACTGGAGTAAATTTCTTAATGATTTTTTACAATTATCAAGTTATCCAATTTTAAATGACAAAGGTAAAATAACTACACTAGAAGCTAAATTAAAAGCTGAAATGGAATTTGATAAATACCGTGTTATACAAGATAAAAATTACGAATCGGATTTTGATAAAGAAATAAAAAAAATGAAAAGATAATGGAATACGAATTAACATCAGAAGGTAAATGTATTTTTTGTAATCAATTATATTCACAAAAAACACTTGCTAAGCATTTAGCCACTCATTTATTAAAAACAGAAAAAGAAGATTCCGCTAAAAAGCCCGAAACGTATTGTCATATTGAGGTTGAAGACGGTGTTATGTTTTTGCATTTATTAGTAAAGGGTTCTTTGTCATTAAAAAAAATAGATACATTTCTTAAAGACATATGGCTTGATTGCTGCGGACATATGAGTAACTTTGGACATAAAGATTTTAAAATAGCAATGAATCATAAAGTGGAAGAGGTATTTGCAACCAAGGTAAAAATATACCATAATTATGATTATGGCGATACAACACAAGTGTTTTTAAAAGGTATAAAAAATTATGAACTTAAACTTTCAGAAAACATCATTTTACTATCGCGTAACCAACCTTTAAAATTAATTTGTACTAAATGTGAAAAACACCCAGCGCAAGATATTTGTATTACATGTGATTGGGATTTTTACTGTCAAGAATGCTCGCTACAGCATGAAAAAGAGTGCTCTGATTTTGGTGATTACGCAAAAATGCCCGTTGTAAATTCACCACGCATGGGAGTTTGTGGTTATACAGGAGGTCATATTGACAAAGAAAGAGATGGCGTTCATCAATAAAAACACAAAACATTTCACCTCTTCTAATGTGCTGAAATGTATTGCTTTAAATTCGATAGCGTTTCAATATCCTTTAGCAACTGGTTCGAGATTTTGTCGGTGAAGTCCACATAAAGTAAAAAATCCCACTGAAATTCAGTGGGATTTTTTATGAGACCGACCTCTTCTGCCTTCCTTTGAAATAGGAAGACGATTGTTTTTGCATTCTGTTTAATCAAACTCTATCTCCTGTTCTTCACAAGATTTGTAAGTTTATTATTTTTCTTCAATTCATAATTTTAAATTTTAAATTTTTAACTCTTTTCAACCTACTTTTGCACCTCGAAATTCCATTAAATTTTATGACTACCGAACGCGTTAAACTATTAATAATTGGATCTGGTCCTGCTGGATATACTGCTGCCATTTATGCTGCTCGTGCTGATTTAAAACCCCTACTCTATCAAGGATTACAACCAGGTGGGCAGTTAACTATCACTACCGAAGTAGAAAATTATCCAGGATATCCTGAAGGAGTTCAAGGTCCGGAGATGATGATTGATTTTGAAAAACAAGCGAAGCGTTTTGGAACAGATATCCGTTTTGGCTATGCTACTTCCGTAGATT
>JAYTSW010000186.1:0-7227 GCA_043745425.1 Sphingobacteriaceae bacterium
ACTAATATAGAGATAAGCGATAGCAACAACATAATTGCCCATATCACTTTATCACCTTTTAAATAATTAAAAAGTTTCATGCCTCACCTCCCGTCCTCTCCAAAGGGAGAGGAAGCTTATTGCGTTTATTAATTTGATAATTATATATTTTAATCCGCTTCCTCATAATTTTATAATCCGCGTACTGCTCCTTTAAATTGCATACCTCTGTCTTCGTAGTTTTGAAACAAATCAAAACTTGCACAAGCAGGAGATAACAATACAGCGTCGCCTTTTTTTGCTAATTTGTAAGAGGCGGCAACAGCTTCAGCAGCAGTTTTTGTTTCAACAATAGTCTCCACCATACCTTCAAAAGCTTTGATGATTTTTTTATTGTCTACACCTAAACAAACAATAGCTTTTACTCGGCTTTTTACGATTTCAGACAACTCATTATAATCATTGCCTTTATCTTGTCCACCGCAAATCCAAACAGTTGGTTTTTGCATACTTTCCAAAGCATACCATGTTGAGTTTACATTAGTAGCTTTTGAATCGTTAATAAATTCAACGCCATTAATAGAAGCTACGAATTCCAAACGGTGTTCAATATTTTGGAAGTCTTGTAAACTTTCGCGAATGGTTTCTTTTCGCACGTCTACGATTCTGGCTGCTAATGAAGCTGCCATTGAGTTGTAAACGTTATGTTTACCTTGAAGAGCTAATTGTTCGATTGTCATAATTAAGGGATTTTGGTTTTTATAGTTAAGGGTTAATTGATTCTCGTTTAAGTAAGCTCCGTTACCTTCCACTTTGTGTTTAATACTAAATGGAATTTTTTCAGCGGTGATTTGATGATGCTTCATAAACTCAGCCATTACTAAATCATCATCGCAATACACAAATGCATCCTGTGCTGTTTGATTTTGAGTAATTCTGAATTTTGATTTGGTATAATTCTCAAATTTGTAATCGTAACGATCTAAATGATCAGGCGTGATGTTCAATAATACTGCAACATCTGCTTTAAAATTGTACATATCATCTAATTGGAAACTGCTTAATTCTAAAACATAGTAATCGAAGTTTTCGGTGGCAACCTGATATGCAAAACTTTTTCCTACATTTCCTCCTAAGCCAACGTTGTATCCTGCTTTTTTAAGGATGTGATAGGTAAGCAAGGTTGTTGTTGTTTTTCCGTTACTACCTGTAATACAAATTTTCTTGGCGTTAGTATAACGCCCCGCAAATTCTATTTCGGAGATAACAGGGATATTTTTTGCTTTTATTTTTTGTACCAATTCTGTTTTTTCGGGTATACCCGGGCTTTTTATTACTTCTGTTGCATTCAACACTAATTCTTCACTGTGTTTTCCTTCTTCAAAAGTTATGTTGTGTTCTTGTAAGGGCTGCTTGTATTTATCTTTTATACTTCCTTTATCCGAAACAAAAACTTCATAGCCTTTTTGTTTAGCCAGTATTGCACTACCTACTCCGCTTTCGCCGCTGCCTAATATGACCATTCTCTTTTTCACTTATCTTAACTTGAGGGTTACGATCGTTAATACTGCTAATGTTATTCCTATAATAAATAATCTCATTACAATTTTTGATTCGTGCATTCCTACTTTTTGGTAATGATGATGCAATGGTGCCATTTTAAATAAGCGATGTGCTTGCGCAAATTCCAATCCACGTCTTTTCTTTTGATACTTGAAATACACAACTTGGATAATTACCGAAAGACTTTCAATAAAAAAAACACCGCATAAAATCGGAATCAATAATTCTTTACGAATAGCAATAGCAAACACTGCAATAATTCCACCTATAGCTAAACTTCCTGTATCGCCCATAAAAACTTGTGCGGGAAAAGAGTTGTACCATAAGAATCCAACGCAGGCTCCAATAAATGCAGCCATGAATACTACTAACTCACCTGTATTAGGCAAATACATAATGTTGAGATAATCAGCAAAAATTTTATTACCCGATACATACGCTAAAATGCCCAGGGTAACACCAATAATAGCACTAGTGCCCGCCGCCAATCCGTCAATTCCATCAGTTATATTCGCGCCGTTAGATACTGCTGTAACAATTAATATTACCATTGGAATAAAAATTAACCAACCGTATTTTGCGCAATCATTACATGCCCACGAAATAAATTTTCCGTAATCCAATTCATTGTTCTTAAAAAATGGAATTGTAGTTTTTAATGTTTTAATAGGTTTCTCAGCGTACTTGGGAGCGTTTAATTTAACTTCTGTTTGTCCTGAAATTTGCCCGAGGTTACTCGCAGTTCTTTCCATTCGTTCTTTAATTACAACATCAGGGTGAAAATATAAAGTGCATCCCACTATTAATCCAATTCCAACCTGACCTATAATTTTGAATTTACCTTTTAATCCTTCTTTATTTTTTCGGAACACTTTTATATAATCATCAAGGAAACCAATGCCGCCAAGCCAAACCGTAGAGATTAGCATTAAGATGATGTAGATATTAAATACTTTAGCAAATAATAAAGTTGGAATAATAATGCCAGCAAGAATTATTAATCCACCCATTGTTGGTGTTCCTGCTTTTTGTACTTGTCCTTCTAATCCTAGTTCTCGAATAGTTTCACCAATTTGTTTTTTACGAATGAAATTGATGATACGCTTACCAAATACTAGTGTTATGAACAAAGAAGTAATCAATGCTAGTGCTGCACGGAAGGAAATGTATTGAAACACTCCCGCGCCAGGGAAATCCATTTTATCTAAATATTGAAATAAATAATACAGCATTATATTCCTAATGTTTTAATATTCTCTTTTAAAATTTCCATATCATCAAAATGATGCTTCACTCCTTTTATCTCCTGATATTTTTCGTGACCCTTACCTGCAATTAAAATGATATCGCCTTTTTGAGCTAAGGTTAATGCAGTTTTGATTGCTTCTTTTCGGTCGGAAATACGTAATGTTTTCTTTGCGTCAATAATATCAACACCTTGTTGCATTTGATTTAAAATTTCTTCAGGGTCTTCAGTTCTTGGATTATCTGAAGTGAGAATAACTTTATTACTATACTGACATGCGATACTGGCCATAATTGGGCGCTTAGCAGAATCACGATCACCACCACAGCCCACTAATGTTATTACTTGCTCGTTACCGGTACGAATGTCTTTTATAGTTTCCAAAACATTTTTTAATGCGTCAGGGGTATGTGCATAATCTACAATACCAATTACACCTCCCGAAGATTTTACATATTCAAAACGACCTTCAACAGAATTTAAATTGCTAAGAGTAGTAAGAATATTTATTGTGTCTTGTTTCAATAAACTTGCTACCGCGTAAACAGCAGTAACATTATAAGCGTTAAATGTTCCAATTAATTTTACCCACACTTCGTGATTGTTGATGTTGAGCAATAATCCATTTAAATGATTTTCAATAATCTTGCATTTATAGTCTGCCACGTTTAATAAACTATAAGAATATTTTTTTGCTTTGGTATTTTGTAACATCACCATTCCGTTTTTGTCATCCTTATTGGTTAATGCAAAAGCGGTATCCGGTAAAGCATCAAAAAATTTCTTTTTCGCTTTAATGTATTCGTCAAACGTTTTATGATAATCCAAATGATCATGCGTGATATTACTAAATACTCCACCCGTAAATTGAATTCCCGCAATACGATTTTGTACAACAGCATGTGAACTCACTTCCATAAAAGCATATTCACAACCTTGCTCTACCATAGCGGCTAATAATTCATTTAGTGCCAAAGCATCTGGTGTTGTGTGTGATGCTGGAATAATTGTGTTATCAATTCTATTTTCTACAGTTGACAACAAACCAACGTGACAACCCAATGTTCTGAATAAATTAAATAATAAAGTAACAGTTGTTGTTTTTCCGTTTGTTCCTGTAACGCCAACTAATTTTAATTTTTGTGAAGGGTTATCGAAATAATTACAAGCCATGAAACCTAAAGCATGTGTTGAATCCGTTACTTTTACATAAGTAATATTATCGCGCATTACTTCTGGTACAACTTCACAAACAATAGCAGCTGCTCCTGCTTCAATGGCCATTTCAATAAATTTATGTCCGTCGGTTGCTGTACCACGTGTTGCAACAAACAACGTATCTTTTTTCACTTTGCGTGAATCGAATGTAATAGAAGAAATAGCAATGTGGGTTGAGCCCATTACTTCCTCAATTCGAGTTTTGTATAATATTTCGCTTAAGAGTTTCAACTTAGTATTAAACTTATTTTATCACCTTTATTATATTTTTTTCCAGCTTCAATAGATTGTTGCTTTACAGTACCAACACCAAATAGTTTTACATTAAAACCATTGTTCTCTAATAAGTACAAGGCATCCTTTGCAGATAAACCCTGTAAATTCGGAACAACACCTTTTTTCAATAATCCCTCAACATTAAATTGAACCATTACAACCTTACTCGAATCAAAACCACTCTTACTCACGTAAGTATTTTCCTCATTTGAATTTTTATTGGGAATAGCAAATGATTTACAAACCTGTTCCAATTCTTTACTTTGTGTTTTAATAACGCCAGGCGCTTTCGTTAATAAAATTTGCTTTTCATTAATAGGTTGAATAAAATCCAAACTACTGGAGTAAACTTTTTCTGCAACTTCTTTGAAAACCGGACCCGCTACTAAACCGCCATAATAAATACCATTGCTTGGAGAATTAATAATAACGATGCAAGTGTATAATGGTTTATCGGCTGGAAAATAACCAACGAAAGAAGCTTGATAGGTTTTTTCGTATTTACCATTCTTTGAAATTTTTGCTGTTCCTGTTTTACCCGCTACCTGAAATGCAGTTATGTTTAACCCTTTTCCTGAGCCATTCTTAACAACACCTTCCATTAATTTTTTTGCTTTAGCTATCGTTTCTTTTTTTACAACTTGCTCGTCAATAACTTCAGTATTAAATTTTTTCACACTAACGCCATTCATTTCAATTTCTCTTACAAATCGTGGTTTCACCATTCTGCCTCCGTTAGCAACAGCGTTGTAAAGCGATAATGTTTGCAAAGGAGTAATTAAACTTTCGTAGCCATGGCTAATCCAAGCCAAAGACGTTCCGTACCAATCTTTATTTTTAGTTTGTTTAATTCTCGGAATACCTTCGCCCGGAATAGGAAGCCCTAAGGGTTTATCTAAATGAAACGAATTTAATTTATCGATAAATGCTTGGGGATTTTTTGCATAATATTTTGTAATTAGTTTAGCAACGCCAACATTCGACGATGTTTCGAAAATGCGTTGCACTGTTAACGTAGGCGTTTCAGGAGCGTGAGAATCTTTCATCTCTAAATTAGAGAACATCGCTTTACCATCACCCACAAAAATCTTTTCATCTAACGAAACATTGTAATCATCAATCACTGCTAACATCGAGGCTAACTTAAATGTTGAGCCGGGCTCTGTTGCGTAACCAATAGCATAATTTAAATTCTCGTAATAAGAGGTTGAATCTTTACCGCCACGTGTTAAGTTGGCAATGGCTTTTACTTCACCTGTTTTTACTTCCATCAACACTACACAACCGTATGAAGCATTATTCTTTACTAATGTTTTTAATAAAGCGTGCTCTGCTACGTCTTGAATGTTTACATCAATAGTTGTATATAAATCGCTTCCATCTTTAGGTTCTACTTCACTCTCGTCATTAATTGGTCGCCAAACATCACCTGCAATTTTTTGCATTAAGCGTTTTCCCGGAACACCTAATAATACGCTGTCGAAAGCCCCTTCCAATCCAACAGCTTTAATACCCGGACGGGATAAACCAATAGTTCGTGCTGCTAACATTTGAAACGGGCGTTCACGTTTATTAGTTTGTAAGGTTACTAAACCACCACGGCGACCACGTTTAAAAATTGGGAAGGTTTTTAGAGTTTGTAAATCTTTGTAGGAAACATCTTTGTGCACCACAACATAACGATCACCGCTTTCACGTGCATTCATCAATAATTTTAAATATTCTTTCTTGCTTTTATCGCCAAATAAATTACTCAACTTAAAAGCCAAAGAATCTCTGTTTTCTTTAAATGTTTTTTTATCAATGCCGGGTGCGTTAATATCAACTGCTACTTCGTAATATGGTAAAGAGGTCGCTAATAAATTTCCGTTTACATCAAAAATATTTCCGCGCACAGCTTCCATTTCAAACACCTTTGTGGTTGAGGCTTCTGATTTCGCTCTCCAAACATCTCCTTCTTTAAATTGTATTACACAAATACGATAAAGAATAGCTAAAGCAAAAACGCACATGATGACATACACCAAATACGCGCGACTTAATATGTCTTTCTTATTTTCCAATTAATTAATTTGAGATGTTATTGAATCGGTTTCTATTTTCATTGGTGGAACAACAGGTTCTTTTATACCCATAGGCTCGGCAGATTTTGCAACTTCGCTTTGTTTGCTAACAAACATTAAATCGGATTTAGTAGAAATATATTCAGACCTTAATTCTTTAAGTTCATTAGTGATTCTGTTTACTTCACGAATCTTATCATCGGCCTGATAACCGTTAGCGATGTATAAAATAGCAATGAAAGCAAGGAATAACAGGAACGGCACGTGCTTGAGTGTGCTTTCGTTTGTTAAAAATGTACCGCTGAATACTGATGAAAGGGCCTTTGCAAGTACTCCTTTTTTGCGTTTTTTAGGGGGAGGGGTGTCCGTTGTTGAATCTGCTGATTCAACGTTTTCAAGATTTTCATGTACATGTTCCGCTTGTGGAACTTCCCGAAATTTGTTAGACACTTTTAATTTTTATTCTTTTTAGTTTTATAATTTTTCGGCCACTCGCAATTTCGCGCTGCGTGCCCTACTGTTATTTTTTATTTCTTCTTCGTTTGGTACAGTTGGTTTAGAACCTAAAAGTTTAAACACTTTTGTACTTGTTCCGTAGATGATATCCTTCTCTTCTTTACCTTCAATATTTCCTGTTTTCATAATGTTTTTCACTAATCTGTCTTCCAGACTGTGATATGACATCATTACTAATCTTCCTCTCGGTTTAAGAACTTCAACACATTGAGTTAAACATTCTTTTAAAGCTTCCATCTCTTGGTTCACTTCCATTCTTATTGCTTGGAATACTTTTGCGAGGTAACGATTGGCTTCAAATTTTGGCGTGCAATTAATTATGGCTTGCTTAAACTGATTGGTGTTCTTAATCGGTTCCAACAATCT
>JAYTSW010000187.1:0-1980 GCA_043745425.1 Sphingobacteriaceae bacterium
GCTATTTTCTTCGGCTTATCTGGTACAGGTAAAACAACTCTATCAGCGGATCCAAATCGTAAATTAATTGGTGATGATGAACATGGTTGGTCAGACCACGGTGTATTCAACTTCGAAGGTGGTTGCTATGCTAAGTGTGTTGATTTATCAGCAGAAAAAGAACCACAGATTTTTGGCGCCATTAAAGCAGGTTCATTATTAGAAAATATTAATTTTTTCGAGGGAACAAAAACAGTTGACTATTGTAATATTAAGAAAACTGAAAACACACGCGTAAGTTATCCCGCAAATTATATCGAGAACTCGGTAACACCTGCCGTTGGAGATATGCCAAAAAATATTTTCTTTTTAACATGTGATGCATTTGGTGTTTTACCTCCTATATCAAAACTAACGCCAGCGCAAGCGATGTACCATTTTATTAGTGGTTACACAGCAAAAGTAGCAGGAACAGAAATGGGCGTTACAGAACCTACATTAACGTTCTCGGCTTGTTTCGGAAAAGTATTTTTACCGTTACACCCAACTAAATACGCTGAGTTATTAGGTGAGAAATTAAAAAAACATAACGTAAACGTTTGGTTATTAAATACAGGATGGGTTGGCGGAAAATACGGTGTTGGCAGTCGTATTAAATTATCATACACACGTTCTTTAATCACCGCAGCATTAAATGGAGAATTAGATAAAGTAGAATACGGTTCAACACCATTCTTCAAATTAAACTTCCCTAAATCGTGTACAGGCGTTCCGGCTGAAATATTAGAGCCGATTAATGCATGGAAAGATAAAGAAGCCTTTAAACAAACAGCAGCTAACCTTGCTAATTCATTTGTAAAAAACTTTGAGCAATATTCAGCAGCAGCTAATGCCGAAATTTTAGCAGCAGCTCCAAAAGCAGAAGTAACTGTTTAATTAATATTATAAACAACACTAAAAGCCATTCACTCATTTGCGAATGGCTTTTTTATTTTAGAACTTAGAATTTATGGAATACAGAAGATTAGGAAAATCAGGATTACAAGTAAGTACACTCTCCTTCGGAACATGGGTGACTTTTGGAAAACAAATTGATGATAAAATCGCTGATAGTTTATTGAGCACAGCTTATGATGCAGGCGTTAACTTTTTTGATAACGCTGAAATTTATGCAGCCGGACAATCAGAAACCGTAATGGGAAATATCTTGAAAAAGAAAACATGGGCACGGAGTTCGTATTGCGTTTCAAGTAAAGTTTTTTTTGGATATGAAAATAAATTACCGAATCAGGTTGGATTATCCCGCAAGCATGTTATTGAAGGCTGTCACGCAGCTTTAAAACGTTTACAGGTCGATTATATTGATTTGTTTTTTTGTCACCGACCCGATAAAAATACGCCCATTGAAGAAACTGTTTTAGCAATGAATACGTTAATTCAGCAAGGAAAAATTTTATATTGGGGAACAAGCGAATGGGCTAACGACGAAATTATGGCAGCAATTGCTGTTGCTAAAGATTACAAATTAATTGGTCCAACTATGGAGCAACCTCAATACAATATGTTTGAACGCACTAAATTGGAAAAAGATTTTCTATTGTTGTTTAGAGATTACGGAATGGGAACCACCATCTGGAGTCCGTTAGCCAGTGGATTATTAACCGGAAAATATAATAACGCTGACCCGAAAGATACACGACTGAATATTGAAGGCATGGATTGGTTAAAAGAAAAAACATTAGGCGACCAATCAAGAATAGAAAAAACAAAAAAACTAGATGTATTAGCAAAAGAATTAGGAACCACTTTACCGAAAATGTCAATTGCATGGACAGTAAAAAACCCAAATGTGAGCACAACTATTTTAGGAGCCAGTAAAGTTGAACAATTAAAAGAAACACTCACTTCATTAAATGTGGTTCCTTTGTTGACTGATGAAGTGATGGCGAAGATCGAAAAGATATTGGATAACAAGCCGGTTCTTGCACAATACTAAAGTTG
>JAYTSW010000188.1:0-7207 GCA_043745425.1 Sphingobacteriaceae bacterium
GGTACAAAAGAAGCCGTTGCTCATGCCGAAGTTGTAGAGGGCGAATTTAAAGTGGTTACCCTGCCCGGATTATGCGTTTTAAAACTAATAGCGTTTCACGAAAAGCCCGACAGACGTGCAAAGGATTTAGAAGATTTTTATTTTCTGTTGGAGAATTACGGAGAAATAGCCGGAGACCAACTATTTGAAGGAGTTGAACACGAGGACTTAATTAAAGATGACTTTGAACTAACACTTGCATCGGCACGTTTGCTTGGCAGACAAATTAAAAACATCACTTTGGGTAGTCCGGAATTATCAACTAAATTGAACCAAATTTTAGTATCTCGTTTAAAAGGTTTTTCTGACAAGGAAATTGATTCAATGTACCAAGTGCGAGATAATCGTGATAAGTTAGTAGAGCGATTTAAATTAGTTACTGAAGTAATAAAAGGGTTGAACGATTAAACAATATTATTTTAAAATGAAACTACACGAAATAAGTCTCAAAAAGTCGCTCAATAAAGCCTATCGCTTAATTAAACCTAAACGTCCGGATATTGAGTTATTCAAAGGCAACTTAATAAAGTTGTTAGGACAAATTGACGAGAAAGAAAG
This sequence comes from Sphingobacteriaceae bacterium, assembly GCA_043745425.1. Taxonomy (GTDB): domain Bacteria; phylum Bacteroidota; class Bacteroidia; order B-17B0; family Aurantibacillaceae; genus JAHEYG01. Next base: position 598 of record JAYTSW010000188.1, read on the forward strand.
CGAAGAGAATGTGAAAATTCATTTGATGGATTTTCTAAAAGATACTTGGTACAAGCAAGATTACTTAGTTGCTACAAAAGGGCGTACCGATTTTGTTATTCACACAGGCAAAGAAGCAAAAACACCGAGCGGAGTTTTATTTGAAGTAAAACGGCCTACTAATAAAGGAGACATGGTTACAAGGCAAAATCTAAATGCCAAAGCCATGCACGAATTAATCCTTTATTATTTACGTGAACGTGTTAATGAAAAAAACATCGACATCCGACATTTGGTTATAACCAACATTTACGAGTGGTTTATTTTTGATGCATCTGTCTTTGAAAAAGCAATTGCAAAAAATACCAAACTTTTAAAAGCTTTTAAAGATTGGGACACAGGGCAAAAGGTAAGCACTAATACCGATTTATTTTATAAGGAAATTGCAAAACCATTTTTAGATGAGTTAAAAGAAGATATTTCTTTTACTTGGTTTGATATTCGTGAATACGAAAAACCTTTAAAGAATAACGACAAGGCAGATGATAATAAACTAATCGCTTTATTTAAAATCTTTAGTCCTATTCATTTATTAAAAATTCAGTTTGCCAATGATAGTAACTCTTTAGACAAAGGCTTTTATTCTGAGTTGTTGCACATTATTGGATTAGAAGAAGTAAAAGAAGGTAGCAAAAAATTAATCCGAAGAAAGCAAGAAGGCAAAAGAGATGCAGGTTCTCTGTTAGAAAATACAATTACAATTTTAGATTTAGAAGACAGCCTTCATAAAGTTCCGGATATATCTTCTTATGGCGAGAATAGACAAGAGCGTTTATTTAATCTTGCATTAGAACTTTCAATCACATGGATTAACCGAGTATTGTTTTTAAAATTACTCGAAGCACAATTAATTAAATACCATAAAGGCGATCAGTCTTACAAATTTTTAAACTATTCTAAAATATCTCAGTACGATGAGTTGTATAAACTCTTCTTTCAAGTATTAGCAAAAAAGCAGAGCGATAGAAATGATGCTATTACTAAAAAATTCGGCAATATTCCTTACCTCAATAGTTCTTTGTTTGAAATTAGCGAATTAGAGGATCAAACTATTAAAATCAATAGTCTTGATGATTCACTTGATTTGGATTTGCACAGCGGAACTGTGTTGCGTGATGCAAAAAACAAACCAATTGCAAAGAGTTTAAATGGATTGCAATATTTATTTGATTTTTTAGAGGCGTATGATTTTGCATCAGAGGGTTCGGAAGAAATACAAGAGGATAGTAAAACATTAATTAACGCATCGGTATTAGGTTTAATATTTGAAAAAATAAACGGTTATAAAGATGGTTCAATCTTTACTCCGGGTTTTATTACGATGTATATGTGCAGACAAGCTATTCGTTTGGCGGTATTACAGAAATTTAAAGATGCTTATGGATGGAAATGTGAAGCTTTTGAAGATTTAAAAAATTACATGGCTGACCGCAGAACCGGAAAAGATGTATTGGAATTTAATGCGCTAATAAATAGTATGCATCTATGCGATCCTGCTGTGGGTTCTGGTCACTTCTTAGTTTCTTCGTTAAACGAAATTATTTCCATTAAAGCAGAACTTGGCATATTGGCGGATGATAAAGGTGTGCGTTTATCAGGCTACGACATAGAAATTGAAAACGATGAACTGATTGTTACTTATAACGATGGGCAGGATATTTTTGAATACCAAGTAAACAACGGTAGCATTAATAAAGAAACTCAACGAGTACAAAAATCTCTCTTTCACGAAAAGCAAACCATTATTGAAAACTGTTTGTTTGGCGTTGATATTAATCCCAACTCAGTTAAAATTTGCCGATTACGTTTATGGATTGAGTTGCTGAAAAATGCTTACTATACAGAAGAAACTAAATTTAAGGAATTAGAAACACTACCGAACATTGACATTAATATTAAATGCGGAAACTCTTTAATAAGCCGTTTTGCATTGGATTCGGACTTAAGCAAAGCATTAAAAAGTATTAAGTACAACATTAACCAATACAAAGGCTTTGTACACGATTATAAAAATGCACACGATAAAGAATTGAAGCGTGGCTTAGAGCAAATAATTAATTCTATTAAAAATGATTTTAGGGTTGAAATTAGCAATAACAGTAAGGAGTTTAAAGATTTAAGTAAATGGAAAGGCGAATTAATAAACCTAACCATGCAAACAGGCTTATTTGAAAAAACACCCAAAGAAAAAAAAGAATACGATCTTGAAGTAAAAAAACTAACGGAAAAAATAAGCAAGCAAGAAGCCTTAATTGAAGACATAAAAAGCAATGCGATTTACCGCAATGCTTTTGAATGGCGTTTTGAATTTCCGGAAGTATTAGATAAAGAGGGAAATTTTGAAGGATTTGATGTTGTTATTGGAAATCCGCCATATGGCGCAGCGTTTTCTGATAGCCTAAAGGAGTTTTACAAAGAATACTATAGCAATATCCATGTCAGGACTCCTGAATCTTTTAACTACTTTATTAGTAGATTTATTCAGATGGGGAAAACAAAATCAACTACTTCCCTAATAATACCTTCTAGTTTTTTAAATCAAATCGAATTTGAAAAAACAAGAAAATATTTGCTTGACAATTACTCACTAATAAAAGTTTTGAATCTAGGAGACGATGTATTTAATGGCATTGCAGCTCCAACTTGCATAATATCTGTTGGTAAGGAGTTGTCAGAAAATAAATTTCTTTACGCAGATATGACAAAACTAGAAAGAGAAAAGCTTTCTGTCGAAATGAACCAAGTTGATTTTTATTTGCCGTCATCGACTTTCAAAAATAATATTGGCTACAATTTTATTTTCAGCGAGAATAGAGGGCTAATCAATAAATGCTATCAAGGAAATCCAACTTTAAAAGATATTGCAGAAGAGGTTGCTACTGGTGTAAGTCCAGGACTTGGCGAAGCATTTGTGATTAAAACTGATGACGCAATTAAAAATGGTTTTGAAGATGAGATAGTGAAAAAACTAATAATAGGTGGGGAAATAAACAGATTTAATATTTCACCAAAATCTGGTAAGGGTATAATTTATTTCACAAATAAAATGGAAATAAAGAATTACCCAAATGTTTTGAATCATCTTAAAAATTTTAAAAGCAAGTTAGAATCAAGGGTTGAAACCAAAAGTGGTGTGATTCCATGGTATGTTATGCTTCGCCCGAGAAGACAGAAACTTTTTGAAAGTCCAAAGATATTAATTAGGCAAACTGCAAATAGAATCATGGCTGCATATGATGATGAAAAATGGTATTGCTTAAAAAGTGGATTAATAATCCAACTTCCTGAAGAGTCAAAAGTAAGCTACTTCTATTTATTAGGCTTATTAAATTCGAATCTTATGGATTTTATATACAGAGATTTGGTTAATGAGGAAGCTAGAATATTTCCTGAAGTAAAACCCGTTCAGCTATTCAAACTACCTATTAAAGTTTCCGAAGATAAAATCCAAAAACAAGTAGAAGTTTACGTTAGTAAAGTAATAGAATATAATAAAATGGGGAAAGATCCATTGGAAATCGAAAAGCAAATTGATGAAATGGTTTATAAGCTATATGATTTAACAGAAGAAGAAATTAAAATTGTGGAGGAGAATTAAATGGAAGATGAAGTATGGAAACCCGCACATGATAATGTGCGGAAATTTGAAACTGATGTTTTACAAAAAACTTTTCCTAACGCACGTTTTTCAAGCGCAGGCATGATGGGTTCACCTGATATCGCTCCAAGTTCGTTTAATGCAAAAATATCTCCAGAAAATCTATTTAAAGACACAGCATACGAATACAAAGGAAACGGTAAGTTTATACATTTTACAAGCTTATTAGCTTTGAAATCCATTTTAGATACTGGATGGATTCGAATGTCAGAGTTTAGTAATTTAGTTGATAAACAGGAGTTACTTTATTCATCTTCAATTTTTGAAAACGATAGTTTCTATACACAAGAGTTTAATAAACTTGAGCATTTAAAAAGAAATGTTTTCTGCTTATCCGCATGTGAATCTTCCTCTGAAACCCAAAGTGACTCATTTTTGTGGGAAATATACGGAGATAAAGGAAGCGGTGTTTTTATAGAATTTGAGTACACAAACAAAGAGCCTTATTCTCACAACATAGCTAATGTGCTTTATGGGAAAGAAAATTTGAAACCTCTGAAACACTTGAAAGAGTTATATGACCAATTTCGTGAGGACACAAACAATTTTTCTATACAAGATATTTTTAATGTGATTTTGGAAATTAAAGCCTTTCATAAAGCTAACCGATACCAATCTGAAAAGGAAGTTCGTTTGTTATTTAAACAAGATAAAAATTGGTATGAGGAACATGATCATACAAGTATATATGAAGATTTTAATTCTAAACAAGAGGTAAAATACTTTAGCAAGTTGTACTTAAAGGGTCGCAATCCTATTGTTACAGATGAAAATTTAAAGAAATATACAGAAATTGAGATTTGTAAATATTACCCACAAATAGAAATTAAACGTGTTTGTTTAGGTTATGATATTTCTATTGAGAACAAAGTGGATATAATGACATTTATTTCCAAGTTAAAATCGATTCACAAATATGATTTTGAATTATGGCAAATCAATAATGAACTTGAACAATTAAGGATGATTTAATATGGCGAACTTATCATTTAGCGAAAAGAAAAGACTAGAAACATTCCTTGATATGAGTGGAGGCTATGTATTAACCTTTAGTAATAATTCATTACAAAGATTTGTTCATGATGCAATTGGTATTGATATTTACAATGCTAAATATGATAACGGAGGCACTACATCAAAGGCAAATAGAATAAGAGGCGTTTGGGAAAAGGAATCGGATTACCAGATTGGTTTATTAATTGAAGCTTTTACCAAATATTGGACTGAGTTTATTTGTGGAGATGCAATTAGCGATGAACAATTTAATTCACTTAAATTTTGCGAAGCCATCGCTCATAAACTAAAATCGGAGTCGCTGGGCGCACAAATTCAAGTAATACAAGCTACGACTGATGATATTAACTTTCATAAGCTCGCAAAACAAGTTAGAGAAGCAATAGAAAGAAACGAGCCAGAGACGGCTTTAGATCGTTTACATACTTATGTGGTAAGATTTATTCGGGAACTTTGCGATAAACATGGGATTACCTATGATAAAGATAAACCACTCCATAGTTTTTATGGTGAGTACATAAAACATTTAAAAAAAATTGATTTAATTAAGTCAACCATGACGGAGAGGATTTTAAAATCTTCAATATCAACACTAGAGGCATTTAATGATGTGAGAAATAATCAAAGTTTCGCTCACGATAATTCAATTCTTAATTATGATGAGAGTTTATTGATATTTAAAAATATATCAAGTATTGTTGAGTTTATTAATTCAATTGAAGAACCTCCTGTAAAGACCGCGAAGGCGGCAGATAAAAACTCTTTGGAAGAGGATTTACCGTTTTAAATATTATGGATCTATTTGAACATCCAAGTAAGGAATTATGGCTTCAGCGAGAAGAATGGCTTGATAAATTAATCGAGGAATCTGAAGTTGGTAGTTATTTAGTAAGTGATCAATCTACCGCTTTATTTATGGACATGCGTGTTGCATATTGTGCGGGTGCATGGTTGTCGGTAGTAGTAATGTCCGTTTCAATTGTTGACGCTCATCTGCGCGAAACCGAAGCTATGGATAGTAAAATCGGAACGGCAAAGTTGTTTAATGAGTACTATGCAGGCGAGAATGCAGATATTAATTGGTTAAGATTATTGAGAAATAAATATGTTCATTTAAATATTGAAGAACCAGCTCTTACGATTGACAAGTGGTATGATAGTCAAAAAGAATTGGAGGAGAATGCAACAAAAGCAATAAAGATTTGCGTAAAAGCTTTCTTTCAAAGTCCAGGAACCTAATTTTCCCAATTGTTTAGCTTTTTATGTAATAAAATCAATGAGTTTTCAATCATTACACATGCTTTCACTCGTGCTGTCAATTACTCCCCAATTGCTCCCTAATCAATTCCAAATGCTCCCCAATAACAAAGTTATGTTTTCAATTCCTCGCCAATTCGATTTTAATGTGTTTTAACCTGAAAGTAATGTAAACACGTTTCGCACAAGCAGTATTTAAAGTTTTTAGTAATAGTTTCCGTTGCTTTTTCAGATAAAGCAATACTTTTACAAAAGCAGTTAGATATATCGTTAGCGTTGCACTTAAAAGAAGCTCCACAACGTTCGCATCGTTTTAAGTTTTTGACAGGCTCATTCATATCTACTTTTTTTCAAGCGTTTTTTTTATTGTATCGGTTGGCAAAGAAAATAAATATCCATTTTGTCCGGCCTGCTTTTCTCCAATTATTCTACCATACTTTAATGCTTTGGTTAAATGCGCTGATAAGCCTTTTTGATGATCGGTAAGGGTACGGAAAGTCATATCATTTTTTAAAAGCACTTGTATAATTTCGGCAGATCGCAACGGTCTTCCGGCTGCTTTTAAAACAAAAACTATTTTATCAATCCAAGTAGCGTTGATGTTATAAGTGTTACCAAGCTTTAAATCAACCAAGCGTTTAT
>JAYTSW010000189.1:0-7203 GCA_043745425.1 Sphingobacteriaceae bacterium
CGGATCGAGAGAGGTAATACCATTCATCTCGTTATAATTGAAAACAGTTTTTGAATTATCACTGTTATGACCTCCACCGCATGAAAAAGCCAAAAGCCCGCAAGCAGCAATTAATATTAAGTAGTTACGCATAAACAAATATTAAAAATAGATTGGTTCGTAAGGAGGCGAACCAATTCGTTTTATGCACACTAGGATGTGAAAAGCTTAGAGATGTTAATTTCCCTGTATTTTGAGGTATTTTGTGGTGTTGGCAGGGTCTATCTTCATTAAAAGCTCTACGGCTTTAGTTTTTTCTTCGGCGGTAGCTTGCGAAAATACGTTAACAATTTCGTTACCCTTTGCGTTAAAAAATATTTGCATGCTAAACGAAGCAGGGCGATTAGTATAAACAGGGACCAACAATTGAAGCGCTTCTAAAATTTTGGCTCTTCCTTCACTTGGTTTCTCGCTCATTATATCCATACCTTGTCGGTGGTATTTATATAAACAATCTCTTATACCTTGAAACACGGGCTGTAATTGATTCTCTACTAACCAATATCTGTTTTTATTTCCTTCGTTCGATTTCCATCCTTTTTCGGAAGTAGTTTGAGCATTTTGAACAACTAATTGTGCTTTTTGCCAATATGTTGTTCCTCCTAAAGGTGCAAAACTATCATAATCTAAAGCCAATATCACGTAAGCATAATAGGCTAAAACAGAAGTTAAATTATTTTGGAAATTATTATCATTAAACTCTAATTGAGAAAACTGCTGATATTTAAACTGGAAATTATCATCCATGTAATTAAACAACGGCGCCCTGAATGAACTTTTATATATTGGTCTTCCGCTTTCTATCTGTAACGTAGCTAAATATTCATCGCTACCTATTGATTGGGTAACATTAATTAAAAGGTTACAATCAATTCGTTCAGTTGCAGTGTAAAGATCATTAGTCCAACGACGGTTATTCATAAATTCAAATACAGCCTTTTGCATTTGATCGAAAATTTGTTTTTGAACCGTACCTTGAATTAATTGTGTGTTAATGGTGACCTGACAATTCAACTCGCCTTGCGAAAAAGAAAATTTGTTTAGTGAAACTAAAAAAAGAGCTATGACAATGCGTTTAATCATTTTATTTTTTTTCAGAAAAAGCTTTAATCGCCTCAATGATATCTTTTGCTATTTCTGTTTTAGATTTAAACTCAAAATTAACCAATTTATTGTGTTTATCAATAATAGAAATAGTGTTAAAATCGCTTCCAAAAGCGGGGTTCTTTTCAGAGGTTGTATTCACCACAATTAAATCGAGGTTTTTATTTTTAATTTTTTCTTTTGCATAGCTTATAGCATTATTGGTTTCCAAGGCAAAACCAACAAGTATTTGTTTGTCTTTTAATTTTCCGAGTTCAGCTAAAATGTCCTGAGTCTTTGTCAATTCTAAATTAATATCGCTGCCGGTTTTTTTTATTTTAGAATCGCTTTTTTCTTTGGGTTTATAATCCGCAACAGCTGCTGAAAGAACGGCAATATCAGATTGTTTAAATGCTTCGGTGCAGGCGTTAAACATTTGTTCCGCAGTTTCAATATTAATTACTTTTACGCTTGTGTTTGTTGGTTTATGTACGGATGGGCCCAATACTAAAGTTACATCTGCTCCTTGATTACAAAATTCATCAGCTAAAATAACACCTGTTTTACCCGAACTTCTGTTGCCAATAAAACGAACAGGGTCAATCGCCTCGTAAGTTGGTCCGGCATTTACCAACACTTTTTTTCCTGATAAGGGCAAATTGGCTGAAAAATATTTTTGAATAAATGCTACTATGTTTTCGGGCTCTGCCATACGGCCTTCACCGCTTAAACCACTTGCTAATTCGCCACTTTCGGCAGGAATAATAATATTACCAAAACCTTCTAAGGTTTTTAAATTTGCCTTGGTGGTTGGATGTTGATACATATCCAAATCCATTGCTGGCGCTATAAAAACTTTTGAGCGCGCCGATAAATAACAAGCGTTAACAATATTATCGCAAACACCTGTTGCTAATTTTGCTAATGTATTTGCCGTAGCCGGAGCGATTAAAAATAAATCGGCCCATTCCGCCAAATGCACATGATTGTTCCAATTTAAACCGGAATCAAAGAATTCACTTACTACTTTATTTTTGCTGAGTACCGAAAGAGTTTCGGGTGTTACAAATTGAATTGCTGCTGGCGTCATTACTACTTTTACTTCTGCGCCTTGCTTAATGAATAGCCTAACTAAATGCGCGCATTTATAAGCTGCAATGCCGCCGGTAACTCCAAGTAATATTTTTTTGCCTTGTAACACTTTCTTAAAAAACAAAAGGCAGTAAGCTAATGCCAACTGCCTTTAATATGATTAACTGATTTTTTTATTCAACAGTTTTAGTTGGATTACGGTAGTAAACTTTGTCTTCTAAAAATTCCTGAACTGCAATTAAAGATGGTTTAGGTAATTTCTCATAGAATTTAGAAATTTCTATTTGCTCACGGTTTTCAAAAATCTCTTCTAAATTATCAGAATGACTTGAAAACTCCTGAAGCTTCGCCGATAACTCTTCTTTCATTTCGGTGCTGATTTGATTAGCACGTTTGCTCATGATAGAAACTGACTCATAAATATTACCAGTTTGGTTATCAAACCTTCTGATATCACGAGTTACGGTGCTTAATTCGGCGTTAGTTTTTTTAAAATCCATTTTTCTGTGTTTTAAGTATATTCTCTTTTTCTTTCAGGCAGTTAGAGTAGACCTCTTCAGCCCGCACCAAATAATTGCTTTTGGGATACAAATCTACGAATTTTAAGTAACTTTCAATAGCACTATCCAATCTTTCCTTCTTTTTAGCAGGAATACTCTTTATAGCCATCAAATAATAAGAATTTATACTTAAATAGTAGATTTCCTCAACATATTTCGAATCAGGAAACTCTTTTACAAAGTTTTTAGAAGCTGTTATAACTGCCTTATAATCATTAAAATAATCGGCCAAATTAAAATATTGTTTAATCTGGTCGTAGTCTTTATGTTCGAGTTTTGCTCTTAATTTATCAATCAGAATATTACAGGTGTCAATTCGCTTACTTTCTGGATATTCATCTGCAAACGATTGAAATTCTTTAATTGCATTTTTTGTATCAGTTTGATCAAGTGAATAATAAGGGGAAGTAAGATAGTAGCAATAAGCGTTCATAAAAAAACATTCTTCAGTATGTTTGCTTAAAGGGAACTGTCGTGTAAAATTTTTAAAATGGTATTGTGATAAAGAATAATCGCCTGAGTAAAAATTACAATAGGTAAAATAATAATAAATTTCTTCGGCTTTTTCGCTACCCTTAAAAATGTTGATTAGCTCTTGATAAAGCTGAATGGCTTTAACGTAGTTTGCTTTCTTATAATATTCGTCAGCCCGCTTTAATTTTAAATCGTAATCGGAACTTTTTAGGAGTTTATTAAATCTATCGCAAGAGCTAACTAAGAACGATAATGCAATAATTACAAGAGTATATTTTAATGCTTTTTTCAAATGCAATGCAAAAATAGGCATTTGCTAATGACTTTAAAAAGAAAATGCCCGATAAACGGGCATTTTCAATTATAAAAAAACTTAAAATATTAGTTAAGGATTAACTTAACGATTTTAGTTTTCTCGTTAACAGAGTTAATTTTCACAAAATAACTTCCACTAGGCAAAGAGCTTAAATCAGCTGTAAAATTACCTTGGTTAGCTTTTGTAGAATATACTGATTGACCAAGCATATTTACTACTTCGATGTTACTATCAGACGGTAAATTAGCAATGTTCACTAAACCTGTTGAAGGATTAGGGTAAACATTAATAGCCTCAATACCTGAGAAAGATTGAATACCTGAACAAACCGCAACCGCTTTTACAAAAGTTGATGCGTCTTGTTGTTTAACTCCATTATCAGTCTGGTGCTGGTATTTTGCAGTTAAAGTACCTGTATACGAACCTGCACTTACATAAGTATGAGCAATATTTGGCATACTTGTAGTTGTATAAAAGTTACCAGTTGCATCACCAAAATTCCATGTAAATACTGAGTCAGCAGGAATTGCAGTAATTGTATTTGTAAGTGGTCTCCAACGACGGTAAAATTCATTTAAATTATACTGACGATGTTTTAAATAGTACGATGAATTGTTTGTAAATGTATATGCAGTACCTGTGCAATAAGTACTTGCAGTAGGTGAAGACTGAAGAGCGCTGCCTGTAAAAACAACGCGAGGTGCTACTAACATCTCAAAATCATTACCAACCGGAGAAGGAAATAAACCAGTCATATATGTAAATGTACCTGCAACACGCATATGTCCCATACCTTCACCAAATGTTGTAGTTAAGCCATTAGTCATCCAAGCTTTAACTGTATCAGTAGCTAAAGGCGAAATATTTCTAATAACAACCGCAAAATCATTTGCGACAAATTTAGGAGTCGTAAAATTTGCACCATAAGTATACCCATTTGTATTTGTAGCAGTTAAGACTACAGTTACAGAATCAAGACCTGGTAAAAGAGGCTGACCTGTTATCGAAAGATTACAAAGAATAATTCTTACTGAAGATGCTGTAGATGTTGTTACAGCTTTTGAAAGTAAAGCTTCAAGCCCAGTAATTGTTAAGTTACCTGAATTTTGAAAACGTGAACCTGCATGGGTTACTAATGTTCCCGTTCTGGTTGTTGCGAAAGTATAAAAACTGCCAGCAGGATTTTTATACCAAGTTTTATTAAAGAAATACCATAACGTATCCCCAACACTTACAGAGGCAGCTTTTTCGTTAAAATTAAGCGCGGTACTAGGTGATTCGATTAGAGTTGGTTTTCCCGATAATTTTGCCGGCTGAACCGTTAGATTTGTTTGAGCATTAATTGCACTAAAAGAAGCACAAAAAGCAACAATTGTAAGTAATTTTTTAATCATGGTTATTAATTTTAAGGTTAGACTACGAAGTTACGATAAAAAATGGCTATATTTTTGGAACAATAAAAATTAACATTTAATAGGTAAAAACTAATTGATTTATCGGGCTTTAAGTGTGAAAAATTTAGGTAAATAGCATCTTTATATAGAGCTTAAACATTAAATTTGGCTAAATTTTTGTATCATAATCAATTAACCCTCCGTATAAGCGGTATGCGCATTTGGCCCATTAAATTTTTTGTGCTTTTTTTAATATTTAACTTATTGTTAATCAATAATTTAAATGCACAGCAATTTAAAAATGAGGCTGAGCTCCGTAAAGAAGCAGAAAAGCTTTTTGAAGATGATGAGTTTACCAAAGCTTATCCTCTTTACGCACAATTAGTGTCAAATTACGGATCAGACCCTGAACTAAATTACCGTTTAGGAGTTTGTATGCTTTATTCGGAGCCAAATAAAAAGAAATGTTTCTCCTATCTTAAAATTGCTGTCAATCACCCAAAGGATGCGCCAAAAGATGCCACTTTTTACCTAGGTAAAGCTTACCATATCAATTATCAGTTTGATGAGGCCATAAAATATTATGAAGATTACAAGAAAATAGGCTCCGCGTCGCAACAAAAACGATTGCAGGTTGATAAAGAAATTACCGCTTGCAAAAACGGTAAAAGGTTATTAGCAACCATGTCGGAACTTGTTATCATTAGCAAAAAACAATTAAATGAAGCTGATTATTTCCGGAGTTATGATTTAAGCAGTATTGGCGGCGCACTTTTAGTTAAGCCCGAAGATTTTAAAACCGCATACGATAAACGTAAAAAAGATAAATCGGTTTTCTACATGCCCAAACTGGGAGATAAAATTTATTTTTCAAGCTATGGCGATAATGGAGATAACGGTCGGGATATATACTACAAAACGCGCTTATCCGATGGCAACTTCAGCAAAGCACAAAAAATTCCAGGCATAAATACGGAGTTTGATGAAGACTATCCTTTCCTTCACCCCGATGGAAAAACACTTTACTTCAGTTCCAAAGGCTTTAATAGCATGGGCGGTTACGATATTTTTAAATCTGTTTTTAATGAGGAAACTAATTCTTGGTCGCTACCGGTTAATATGGAATTTCCTATTAACTCACCCGACGATGACTATTTATTTGTTACTGATGAAGAAGGAAAAATTGCCTACTTCTCGACAGGAAGACAAAGTCCCCCCGGTAAAATTGATGTTCTTAAAGTAAACACCGAACGCAAACCTATGAGCATTGCCGTGCTTAAAGGTACAGTTGTAAAAGAAAACGCCGGACAACGATTAGATTCTAAGATTACCGTAAAGAATATGGACAATGGTCAGATTGTTGGTACTTATTTCGCGAAAGACAATGGTGATTATTATATGGAATTACCGAATGGCGGAAAATTTATTTTTACTGTAGAAACACCAAATCTTCCTACACAATCTGATAAAGTAGCATTACCGATGGCTACTTCTTTATCTCCATTTAAGCAATCCATATCGTATGATAATAAAGTTTTAAAAATTCTGAATTATTTCGATTCGCCTCCCGATGATTTAAGTTACTTAAAATATCTTGAATTGATTGAAAAGAAAGCGAAATTAGAAGTTAATGAAAATGAAGTTAAAAATAATCCAACCCTTGATGCAGTTAAAACCAATACAACAAATGCCGTATCCACAACAAATCCGACAATTGTATCCAATGGCAATGACAACAACACGAATACAAATTCAAATAATGCTACTAATACAAATACCGTTAGCCCTAAAGCTAATTTAAGTAATGATCAATTATTAAACATTGCCAAAGAAGATGCCAAGGAAGCAAATACAGAAGCAGTAAAAATAAAACAAGACGCATGGGATGCCACCGAATTTGGTGAAGCTAAAAAAATTGAAGCTGATAAATTACAGAAAGAAGCCGATGATGCTTTCACAAATGCTAACGCGATTACTGATGAAGGGCAAAAGAAAAATGCCTTAGAAAAAGCAACTGAAATTAAAACACAAGCCGATAACGCTTCAAAAGTAGCGAGCACCATTATTGATTTAGCTAAAAAATTGCAGGATGACGCGAACACAAAACAGAAGGAAGCTGATTTAAATCAACAATACGCAACTGAATTAGAAAAGGTAGCTAAGAACAAAAATAATAAAGAAGCTCTCGCTAAATTAGATGGGCTTCAAAAACAAATTGAAGACATCTCTAAACAAAAGAAACAAT
>JAYTSW010000190.1:0-7180 GCA_043745425.1 Sphingobacteriaceae bacterium
TTTATAAAAAATATTTAGCGCTTTCAGAAGAGCTCAAAGATATTGCAGGAGTTTCAAAAGCTCTTGGAAACATCGGGCTTGTTTATGAAGGAACCGGAGATTATGTTCAGGCTTTTGAATACCAATACAAATGTCTTTTCATAGCCGAAAAAGAGAAAGATTTCGATGGGCTCGCAACGGTTTATAATAATTTGGGTAATTTATTTTATGATCAAGAAAATAATGATAAAGCATTAGAGTTTCATAATAAATCGCTTTCATATAGAGAAAAATTAAATGATAAGGAGGGCATTGTAACTTCTTTAAACAACATCGGTGCTGTTTACGACGCGCTTAAAAAATTAGACACTGCAATTGCTATTCATGAAAAAGCTTTAAAAATAGAAATAGAAATTGGCGATAAATTTGGTATGGCCTATTCTTATAATAACATTGGCGGTTTGTTTGAACAAAAAAAATTAAGAGATCGCGCCCTTGCCTTTTATTTAAAATCGTTAGCCATACGTGAAGAAATATTGGATGAAGACGGAATCGCATCGTGCTATTTAAATATAGGGATACTTAACCAAAAATTTAAAAAATACAAAGACGCATACAGCTATTTGTTTATGGCGCGCGATTTAAGCAAAAAAATTGGCAAGAAATCTTTACTAAAAGATGTTTATGCGCAGCTGTCAGATATATATATTGAACAAGGTAATTATAAAGAAGGATTTAAGTTTCATAAATTATATGTACAAACAAAAGATAGTTTGTTTAATTTAGAATCTAACGACCGAGTAGCTGATATTCGTTTTCAATATGAATTTGATAAAAAAGAAGCTATTTCAAAATTAGAGCAGGAAAACAGAGAGCTTGTATTTGCTCAAGAAAAACGTCAGCAAAAAATTATTATTTACAGCGTTTCAGGAGGATTCGTACTTATTTGTTTATTATCCATTTTCATTTACCGTGGCTATCGTATTAAACAAAAATCGAATATTCAATTGGAAAGTATGAATAAAGTTGTTTTGGAAAAAAATAAAAACATTACTGACAGTATTAATTACGCCAAAAGAATTCAAACGGCTTTAATGACTTCCGAAAAATACATTGATAAAGCACTAGGTCGTTTAACTAAGAATAAATAAAAAGCCCCGCTATGCAGGGCTTTCTTTTTATAAATTCAATTCCTCTATTTTCTTAAATCTAATTCCTGAACAATGTTTGTTGCGCCGCCCACTTTATCAACTACCCAAAGCATATAACGCACGTCTAAACAAATAGTACGATTCAAATCTTTATCGAAAGCTATTTTATGACTTAATGCTTCGTAGTTTCCGTCAAAACACAAGCCTGTTAATTCTCCATTCCCATTAATTACAGGGGAGCCTGAGTTACCACCAGTAATGTCGTTTGTTGTAATAAAGCCAACCACGATATCTTTTGTAATTGGGTCGGCATACTGACCAAAATCTTTTTTCCTAGCTAACTCTAAAAAATTAGCTGGTAAATCAAATTCTAAATCGCCCGGTTTATATTTTTCAAGGATACCACTCAAAGTAGTAATGTGATTATACTTAACACCATCGCGTGGCACGTATGATTTTACATTTCCAAAAGAAACACGCATGGTGAAATTAGCATCGGGATACATTTTTTTACCCTTATTCATTTCTAAAATACCTTTTAAATAGGTGCGACCTAAAGCGAAATTCTGTGCATTAAAGTCGGTAAAATATTTTTGATAATTATTAGTGAAGTTAGAGTTGAAGGTATTCGCCACCATAAAAGCAGCATCTTTATGTAAAGTTGTTGTGTCGGGATTTGCTATAAAAGCTTTGAATTTTACCGAATCCAATAACATCGTATTATTAAACACATAATCAGAAAATAAATTATAACACTGTTTGTTTTTTAGTTCTCCGAATTTTGTATTCATCCAACTGTAAAATCCTTTTGGATGTTGGCTAGCATCAACATCATTATAAAATGCCTGAGTAACAAATGATAAAATGTTTTTATCTGAGGCAACATTCTCGCTTTTGTAAAAGGCAGGCCATGCTTTCTTTAATGCTTCGGCAGCTTTCGTAATATCTTCTTTACTGGCGTCCTTCTTTGTCAGAACTGCATCTAAACGTTGAAGTCCTGCAGCAAATGCAATTAAGGGGGAACCTAAAATGCCTTCATTTAAATACACGCGCATTTTTGTGTAAGGGCGCCAAGCATCGTATGTTTTTTGATAGTCAGCAAACAGATTATCATATTCAGGCTTACCTTTTGCCCAAACCATAAAAGCAGCTTCGCTGGCTTGTTTCTCTTCGTAAGTTTTAAATTTCAAAAGTTGTTTTGATTCGCCATCAAAAAACTTCCAGTAGTTAGCAACGCCCGCATAGTAACCGGCTAATTGTAATTTTACATGGGGATCTTTTTTCATTTCCTCATGCATTAATTTTAAACGCGTATCGCGCAAAGTAACTAATGATGGATTTTCAATATCGGTTTTTAATTTAACGCCAAATGAAGTTTCATAACGGTTAGTACCACCTGGATAACCATAAATCATGGCGTAGTCGCCATCTTTTACGCCCTTAATAGAAACCGGTAAATGGTATTTCGATTTCATCGGCACATTATCAACTGAATAATCCGCTGGCTTCCCCTCTTTACTTGCATACACACGGAAAATAGAAAAGTCGCCGGTATGACGAGGCCATTCCCAATTATCTGTATCGCCACCAAATTTACCTATGCTTTCAGAAGGAGTTCCAACTAAACGCACATCTTTAAAACGCTCATAAACAAATAATAAAAACTGGTTGCCTTTAAACATTGGCACCACGCGGCCTTCGTAACCTGTTCCTTCTGTTTCTTTAGTTGCCATTTCGGTTAGAATAGCCCCAAGTTTTTGAGATAATTCAACCGCTTTAATATCTTTTATTTTTTCGTTCACTTTATCACTAACGTCAACAATTTTAATTAGGAATTGTGCATGAACACCAGGAGCAGCAATCTCTTCATTTTTATTGCGTGCCCAAAAACCATCTCTTAAATAATTATGTTCAACTGTACTTGCTGCATTAATGGCATTATACCCGCAATGGTGATTGGTAAAAATTAAACCTTCTTTGCTTACAATTTCGCCGGTACATCCACCACCAAAAATAATAATCGCATCTTTTATACTCGCCTGATTAATGCTGTACAATTGCTCTTTGGTTAACTTCAAACCTTTTTTAACCATGTCGGCATAAACTTGTTCGCCTAATAACATTGGCAACCACATGCCTTCGTCAGCTTTTACAACTGATTTAGAAATAAAATTGAGGGCAAGAATAAAAATTAAGATACGTTTCATTGAGATAAGTATTAAAACGAGAGCGAAACTACTTGAAAAAAAAGGCTTAAGCCAATTTTTTAGAGTAATTGGGGCAGAACATAGACGAATGGAAGCTATCTACCTGATAATGTTATAATTGTATCCCCCAAAAAGGGTGATGCCTTATTAAAAAAGACTTTCCTGATTACTTTCGTGATTGAGCAGCCATTGTTTACGCCACATGTCGCCCGAATAGCCAACTAATTTTCCATCAGCTCCAATTACGCGGTGACAAGGAATTATTATGGTGATAGGATTTTTTCCATTTGCCGATGCAGCAGCGCGAATTGAATTTGGGTCTCCCAATTTTTTTGCGAGAGTTAAATAAGAAATGGTCTGGCCAAAAGGAATTTTCTGCAATTCATTCCAAACACTTTTTTGAAAATCTGTTCCTGCCGGATGCAATGGTAAATTAAATTGTGTGAGTTCTTTTTTGAAATAGGCGCATAATTGCTTTTTTGTTTCTTTATTTATTTCTGATTGAAGAGCGGGTTGTTTATCTAAAGTGTTTTTCTCGGTCTTCACAAATAATACAGAAAGCAAATAATCGTGACTTGAAGTAAGTTCTAATTCTCCCAAAGGTGTTTCTAAATACTCGTAATATAATTTTTGTTCGTGCATTTATTTAACGGCTCCCTTAACTATTTCATCAACAACAGCAGGATCTAACAAAGTTGAAGTGTCGCCCAAATTATTTATTTCACCTTCTGCCACTTTGCGTAAAATACGGCGCATAATTTTTCCGCTTCTTGTTTTTGGTAAGCCACTTACAATTTGAATTTTGTCAGGCTTAGCAATTGGTCCCATAAATTTATTTACGGTAGCAATAATTTCTTTTTTTAATACCTCAACATCATCGCGTTTCTTATCACAAATTACATAAGCATAAATTCCCCAGCCTTTTATGTCATGCGGAAAAGCAACTACTGCACTCTCTACAATATCTGCGTGTTCATTAATTGCGTTTTCAATTTCTGCTGTTCCTAATAAATGTCCTGATACTTTTATTACATCATCTACTCTTCCTGTAATTCTGTAATAACCCTCTTCATCCCTGCGGCAACCATCACCAGTAAAATAATAACCTTTAAAGGTTGAGAAATATACTTCTTTGCAACGCTCGTGATTATTATAGGTTGTACGAATTATTCCCGGCCAAGGAAATTTCATGCATAATCTTCCGTCCACATTGTTACCTTCTAATTCTTTTCCTTGTTCATCTAACAATACAGGCTGCACGCCGGGTAAAGGTAAAGTGGCAAAGCCTGGTTTCGTTTTTGTTATTCCTGCTAAAGGAGAAATCATTATTCCTCCAGTTTCTGTTTGCCACCAGGTGTCAACTATAGGGCATTTATTTTTGCCGATATTTTCATTGTACCAGTTCCATGCCTCAACATTAATAGGTTCACCAACGGAGCCTAACACTTTTAATGAATCTAATTTATGTGGCTTTACAAAATCCAGTCCCATTGCTTCCAACGAACGAATGGCCGTTGGAGCAGTATAAAAAATATTTACTTTATGTTTATCAATCACTTCCCAAAAACGACCCGCATCCGGAAAAGTTGGAATGCCCTCAAACATAACTGTTGTGGCGCCATTTAATAACGGTCCGTACACAAGGTACGAGTGGCCTGTAATCCAACCAACATCAGCCGTGCACCAATAAATATCTCCTTTGTTATATTGAAAAACATTTTCGAAAGTATAGCCCGTATAAACCATATAACCTCCGCAAGTATGCACAACGCCTTTCGGTTTTCCTGTTGATCCGGAAGTGTACAAAATAAATAACATGTCTTCCGCATCCATTGTTTCAGCGGGACAATCTGCATTTACTTTTTTTAATTCATCGTGCCACCAAACATCACGATCTTGTTTCATCGTAACAGTACAATTAGTTCGTTTAAGAACAATTACTTTTTTTACTGATGGACAAGTTTGTAGCGCTTCATCAACAACTGATTTAAGTGGGATATCTTTTGCGCCACGATAAGCGCCATCAGAAGTCAAAACCAAATTACAATCGGCGTCATGAATTCTATCAGCTAATGAATTAAAAGAAAATCCACCGAACACAACTGAATGAATCGCGCCTACTCTTGCGCAAGCTAAAACGGCAATGGCTAATTCGGGAACCATTGGCATATAAATACAAACGCGGTCTCCTTTTTTACAACCATTATTTTTTAAAACGTTGGCGAACTTACAAACCTCAGCGTGAAGTTGAGCATACGTTAAAGTTATTGAAGCTTCATTCGGATTATTCGGCTCCCAAATAATTGCTGGCTGATTTCCTTTATCGTTTAAATGTCTGTCGAGACAGTTTTCTGTAATATTTAATTTTGCATTTAAAAACCATTTTACATCGTAGTTTTTAAAATCCCACTTTAAAACGTTGTCCCATTTTTTTTTCCAAGAAAAATTTTCGGCAACTTCAGCCCAAAATTCTTCTGGCTGTTCAACTGATTTTTTATATTGTGAATTATATTCTTCAATGGAAGAGATCTTTTTCATGTAGCACTATTTTCTCTAAAATTAGAAAAAATGCGTTACAAAAGACAATTACAAATTGGCTTTTCTCAAGAAAAAACGTTTGGCGATTGGCATTAAAGTTTCTTTAAAAGGAACCTCTAATTCGGTTTGGATGGAGTAAACCGCGGGAACTGGCAAATCCTTATTCGATTTTATGAGTTGCTCCTTGATGGATTCGTAAGTTTTTTTTATTCCAACCGAAAAAGTGCCTGCGTAACTGGTATAATATAGCCCGGCCTAAACCTTCGGTAGTATGAATTTTTGAGACTGAATAATAATAAGCAGGAACTTTTTTGCTTTTAGTATAATGAAATAAAAAATAACCTTCAGAATGATTTACGGGCATAATGCCAACTGTATTTAAACACAAGTGTTTTTCAATTAAATCGTATATCTCTTTTCCTTTATAAATATTTTGTTCCAATAAAGGTGTAGCATATAAGATGATATCGTTCATTTCTTTCAGCCACTCTTCCTGCTTGTGTTGGGTATAAATCAATTTTAAATCCTTTGCGTCAAAACTTTCCAATTCCTTTTTAAATCCAGAATCGAATTGTTCGTATGAGGTTTTAATGCTTAATAGGTTTTTATAATGCCAAATTAAATCCGATAATGGGGGATAAAGTTCTGTTTTATTAAAATGTTGCTTCACATTTTGCAAATAAGCTAACAGCACGTACTTCTTGTATTCAAAGTCTAATAATCCTTCGGTTAACCAGTTTTTATTAAGTGTTTCCATATAATAGATGGCTTTTAATACCGCCTCTCAATATTTATATCGACTATTTATAGGAATATTGAGGTCGGCACAAGCAATTATACGTCGTAAAACAGGCTTTGTTACCAAAAATCTGTTAAAAATTACAACAAACTGCTTGTTAAAAAGTATAGTAAAGAGTTAAAATAGGCGTTCGTTGTTAGGGTAATTTTGAGTAAAATAAAAAAGCAATGAAAAATTTAGTTTTAACACTGGTAGTATGTATTGGAATGGCGGCCTGTGTACCACAACGTTTAATGGAGGAAACAAAAGCCAAAGCCGAAGCTTGTGATAAAGAATTAACCACCCTAAAAAAATCGTGCGCAGAAAACGAGGCGAAATTAGCGGAATTAAAATCACAATCAGAAAAAGATGCCAAAGCTTTAAACGGTTTACAAAGAGATACATCAATAACCGGATCGAGTTACAGAAACCTAGTTGGCAAATACGATAAATTAAATGCCTTAAATGAGCAGTTGATGGCTCGCCTTGAAAAATTAATGGCGGGTAGCGAAAAAGATAATGCCAAA
>JAYTSW010000191.1:0-7175 GCA_043745425.1 Sphingobacteriaceae bacterium
AACAAAAATTTACCGCTCAATGTCAAAAATGGAAAACCCCACCGGTGGGGATGGTTCTAGCTTTCGTTTCATGAAAAAAGAATTAGTAAAAAATCTTTGTACACATAGTGGCCATTTATTTGTGCTCGACGAATTAATATTATGGCACACCTCCTACCTTGGTAACGTAAAAGTTAATTACGGAAAATCTAAAAAAAACAGTTCAGGTTATAGTTACTTTTCGCTTTTTAGTTTATTCAAAAATATCTTTATGCTAAGCACGACAGCGCCATTAATTATTATGAAATCAATAGGCGTTACTGTTTCCTCTGTAAGTTTTTTAATCGGTATTTATTATTTAGCCAGAAAAATTATTTTTAAAGTTCCAACAGGTTATACATCTATTATAGTAAGTATTTTGTTTGGCACAGGTTTGATTTTATTTTGCTTAGCTATTATTGGCGAATATCTCGGCAATATTTTAATGATGCAAAATCAAAAACCTGCCTATACTATTAAAGAAAAAGCATGATTGTTGAACAATATGGTTTAACCTATAAACGCATTACTGCCGACGATATTGAGTTAGTAAGATATTGGCGTAACCAATCGTTTATTCGCGATACGATGCAGTTTAAAGGTTATATAACACCAAACATGCAACAAAAGTGGTTTAACGGTATTAACAATAAATTCAATTACTATTTTTTAATTGAGCATCAAACAAAAAAAATAGGACTCATTAGTTGTAAAGATGCTGAACCTAATACAGCAGTTGCTGAGGGTGGAATTTTTATTTGGGACAAACTGTATTGGGGCACACCAATTCCTGTTTTCGCTTCATTAACAATGCTTGAAGCTGTTTTCGAAATTTTTAAATCCGGCAACTCTTCTATTGCTACTATTGCAAAAACAAATTTACGCGCCTTACAGTTTAATAAGTTATTAGGTTACGAAGAAGTTGGCGAATCGGATGATAAAAATTTTGTAAAGTTAATGTTGACAAAAAAAAATTACGAAATAAAAACACAGAAATTAAAAAAAGCTGCTAAAATTTATACTAACGGAAAATCAGAATTTAAAGTTTTAGCAAACCCAGGAAGTTTTTTTGTGGATGAAATAAATACCTATTTAAAAAATCAAAATACTACTTCGCTGGGAAAACAGTGAACTCGCCTTTCTTAAAAAATTCGTTCCATTGTTCATTTGAGAATAGTTTTAGCATAAACTCATCCTTCATAGTTTCAATTTTATATTTGCATATTTCGTGAGTGCTGTATCCCCATTTAGGATTAGGAATATCAAACATTAAAACAAAACGATCAGAATCACTGTTATTCCAAGCCTCATGTTCAAATGAGTCGTCAAATATAATCAACTTACCTACCTCCCATTTTCTGGTTTCATTTCCAACCCTAATACCGCAATCGTCAGGAATAATTAAACCTAAATGAGCACGCAACACCATTTTTGTAAAACCTTTATGAGGATTAATCTGCGTTTTAGCAGGTAAATACGAGAAATCGCAAGACACCAAATCTAATTTATTCATCACAATTTCTGATGTTAAAGGGCACAATGAACAATTCAGCGGGTGTTTAATGCCAAAAAATTTAAACGTAAATACTTTCCAAGCGTTCTTACTTTTTTCATTTAAATAGCCGGGAAATGTATCGAGCCAATATCCGTTTAAGGATTGCTTTCTTAATTGCATCAATTCACTAAGAATAACTTCATAATTATCTTCCAGAATTTTTAAATGCGGAAATTCATCAGTTGAATAAAATAATTTCGAATTTTTATCAGTAAACTCTAAGTCCATTTAAATTTTATTTAAAATTAAGAAATTAAAAACAAATCCATTATTGATTTTAATCAGCCCTTTTTCTCGATTTTTTAATCATTATTTTTAACCAAAACGGAATAGCCAAATAAAACCGCAGTAATAAAGGACGATACAGGTAGGCCAAAAATTTATTCAACCTATCATTTAAACTAAAGTTTACAGGTTTTGTTTCAGAAACATTATACCCAAAATAATTCAGTAAATCTTTATTTTGAAATACTATTTTTTGCGTAACGTCTTCCGACAAAATATTTTTATAGGTTCCAATTTTCCTTGTATTTACCTCAGAAAGCAATTCGTTATTAAATTTTTTAATGCGATTATATTCTTCAGGTTTTAAGTAAGGCTTTCTGTCTTCCAAATAAGCTTCATAAACGCCTGAAGTGTTAATCATCGACTTCAGGTATTCTAAACCAAAAAAATCGCAAAGTAATTTAATTTCGGCTTCAGGGTCCGCCACTAAATTTTCATACTTAATAATATAAATATTTTTCTTATTCTGAATTAAATAATTTACACCCAAATATGTATAATGCCATATTGAAGATAAAAAAAAGGGGTTCGTTTTTAAATTTAGTGAGCGTTTAATTTTTGAAACAATGTTATCCCTAACGTCTCGTATTAAAATCACAAATTTGGCAGTTGGAAAAATTTCTAATAATAAGGGGAGGTAAAAAAGATATTTAATTTGTTTATCGATTATAATTTCTACTTCTGATTTAGGTTTTGGCTCAATAAATTGCAGGTAAGTTAATTTTACAAGAGTTTGGTAATTCAAATTGCTTTTGTATTGCTGTAGTGTTAACAAAAACTTTTCCTTAGTGGTGAAATACAGATTAATATCTTGCTCTGCCATTAACCAAAACTCATTAACGTATTTGCTTAACTCTTCGTCAGTCCAAATTGTTTTATTTTTATATTTTTTGTAAAAATAAACCGCAAATAATTCTTCGGAAGTACAAATAATTTTTGGGTGAAGATTGAGCATTAACGACAACAAAGAGCTTCCCGTACGCTCAGTACATAAGATAAAGTGAACTGGAATTTTTTCTATTTCAGCTATCGATTTATACACATTTAGGTTTTAAATTGGTTTTATAAAAACGTTCACTAGTTTACTCAGTTACTTTCAATTTTCTTCCGTATTTCAATTGTTTAATTATTGTTCTTACAAATACTGGCAGTTTAAAATAAACACCGGAAACAAAAACATAATTAAAATAAAACCAAATGTATGAAATAATATAGTTAAAGTTTTTTACTGATTTTTCATTGCAACCTTCTTTTTCGTATCCTAAAGCTTGTGCCGGTTTACTGGCCACACTCCAAATCAAATCCGCTTCTTCAGGTTTTAAGTTTTCTTTCCAGAAACCAACTTTATTTGTATTTACTTTTTCAGTAAGACCTTTATGCGAAAGATCAATCTCTTTTTTAAAAGTATCACTTAAATTCCCTTCCCTCGATTGCAATTCCTTTTTGAGTTGAACATCGTACTGAAGCATTATATCTGAATAGGGTATATTTAAAAAGTTAGAAATTTTTTGTAAAGTAATTTCCGGTTCTGAAACTAAATTTTCGTACTTAATATCTAAAAAGCGTTGTGCTCCGATTTTATTTTTTTTATGCAATAAAGTACTATAAACATAAGTCCAAGCAAGTGCATAATACGAATACGGACGAACTCTTCTATTCTCGCGTTGAGCGCGTCTACATTTAGTAAGCGCATTGTCGCGAGGGTCTCGGCATAATAAAATAAATTTTGCGTTTGGATAAAATGCAGCTACCTCTTCTAAAACTGAATGAAAAATAAGATGTTTATCTACAATAGTTGTTACATGGCTTTTATCTTTATTAGGAAAAAAACAAAGATGTGTTAATTTGATAGCTTTTTCTATTGATAAATTATTTTTATTGTCTTCTAATATTACCTCTAAATCTTTTCGTGAACCAAATTGTGGCTCGAGGATTCCATCAGAAAACAAGTAAAAATCGTGAATAAATTGCTGTATAGTTTGACTATTCCAAATGGTGACGTTTTTGTACTTTAAAAATAAACTATATGTAAATGTTTCTTCCGAAACTGAAATTGCATTTGGATGCATATTAAGCATTAAAGCAAGCAAAGTACTACCACTTCGGTCGGTGCTTACAATAAAATTCACACTAATATCATCAGGATGTTGATGCGTCATTTTTAAGAAAACTGTTTTACATCAGCGGCGCTGATTTCTTTTCCGCCCAAAATAATTAAACGTTCAATAACATTTCTGAATTCACGAATATTTCCTGTCCAATTACGTTTTTGTAATTCTTTAAGCGCATCCTTATCAATTGTTTTTATTGGAATGCCATTATCCTCACAAACCAAAGCCAAAAAATGTTTCGCTAATAGAGGAATATCATCTAAACGATCGTTTAATGAAGGAACATGAATTAAAATAACGCTTAAACGATGAAATAAATCTTCTCGGAAATTTCCGGCAGCAATTTCTTTTTTCAAATCTTTATTGGTTGCTGCAACAATACGAACATTTACTTTTATTTCTTTATCGCCACCTACTCTACTGATTTTACTCTCTTGTAAAGCGCGTAATACTTTAGCTTGAGCAGAAAGGCTCATGTCTCCAATTTCATCTAAAAATATAGTTCCACCTTCAGCTTGTTCAAATTTTCCTTTACGTTGAGCAACTGCGCTAGTAAAGGCCCCTTTTTCGTGACCAAACAATTCGCTTTCTATTAATTCACTTGGAATAGCGGCGCAATTTACGTCTACTAACGGTCCGGCCGCACGGTTACTTTTTTCGTGAAGCCAACGGGCTACTAATTCTTTTCCGCTACCGTTGTTACCTGTAATTAAAACGCGGGCTTCGGTAGGTGCCACTTTTTCAATAATATCTTTAATATCTTTTATAGCTTTTGATTCGCCAATAATATCAAATGTTTTGGTAATTTTCTTTTTAAGCTGTTTGGCTTCAGAAACAAGAGTTGTTTTATCTAAAGCATTTCTTACAGTAACTAACAAACGGTTTAAATCAATAGGTTTCGCTAAAAAATCAAAAGCGCCTTTTTTTACGGCATCCACAGCGGTATCAATGGTGCCGTGTCCACTCATAATGATTAAAGAACTGGAAATATTATTTTCGTTTAATTTATTCTGTAGTTCAAGGCCGTCCATTTTAGGCATTTTAATATCGCTCAAAATAACATCGTAATTATTTTTTTGCGCCATGGTAAAACCTTGAAGACCGTCTTCTGCTTCATCTACTTCGTATTTTTCGAACTCAAGAATTTCTTTAATACTGCGGCGTATTGCTTTCTCATCATCTATTACAAGTACTTTGGTCATAAGGTAAAATTACTTAATATTAAATATAACACCCTCTTTTAGCGAATAAGTTGAAACGCGAAGTTGTTTTAATTTGAATTTATTTAAAATATAGTTCACAAATAAGCACGAAATAACAATCATATCTACGCGCATTTCAATTAAACCATTTGTTTTTAAACGTTGGGCATAAGTGGAAGAAATAATTTTTTGTGCTAAGGGAAAATACAGTTCCAAATCAATAGCATATTCAGTTTTTTTATCAGACATGGATTCAGTTTTGTATTCGCCAGCCATCATGTCTACTATTGAATCAAAGGCTCCTGAAGAACCAATTAATTCGCAAGGTGGATTATTTTTACAAGCTTCCATTAAAGGCGCCAATTGCTCGTCGAAATAATTATTTATCCTTTTTGATTCTATATCGCTTATTGGGTCGGAGGGGTTGAACAATTCGAGTAATCTTGCGGCTCCAAGCATAAAGCTTTGTTTCCATAAAATAGTATCCTTTGTAGCGATGATAAATTCGGTGCTTCCGCCGCCAATATCCATAATTAGGGATAAACTATTATCCATTTTAACCGCTTGTCTGTTGCCAAAATAAATGAGTTCAGCTTCGCGGTTACCATCAATAACTTCAACTTCAATACCTGTCTCCGATTTAGCTTTTGCCACAAAATCTAAACCATTTTTAGCTGTTCGTATGGCAGATGTAGCAAGGGCTACAACCCTTTCAATATTTTGTTCTTTAATAATTTTTGAATACTCTTTTAAGGCCGTAATTCCACGGTTAAAGGGGGTTTCGGCAATATATCCTTTATTAATTGTCCCTTCACCAAGCTTAACAGGAATACGGGTAGAAGAAAGTTTCTTGTAGCCGCCAATATTGTCTTTTTCTACAATAAGCAGGTTAAAGGTGTTGGTTCCTAAATCAATTACCGCAATTTTCATGGCATTCGTCGATAAAATTAGCCTTCCTGAAACTTTTTAACAATATATGTAATTAATTTATTTTTCGCTTGATTTTTAATAATTAATTCCTTATTTTTATTACTCTAAATTTCTAACTAATATGAAAAAAAATCTATTAATCTGGTTAACTGTTTTTGGTTTTGGTATCCTTAACAGCTTTTCACAAACAGCAGTACCTGGTTGTATCGACGGTAAAATTTATCTGAAATACAAACCAACAGCAATCGTAAAATATAAAGATCCAACAAATATCAGTCTGAAGGATATGCCCGGATTAGCTGAGTTAATTGGGAAATATGGCATTAATTCTGCCGAAAAACCATACCATCAAGCAACTGACAGCAGAGATTTGATGCGTATTTACAAAGTTGGTTTTACAAATATTACGCAAGTAGAAGACCTAATCCGCGACCTGTCCAGCAATTCTTTAGTAGAATATGCTGAGAAAGTTCCCGAGATGAAATTATTTTATACTCCTAACGATCCAAGTTTAGCAACACAATGGCATTTAGCTAAAATTAATGCTACTAATGCATGGAATGTATTTAACGGCACATCAACTATTGTTGTGGCTGTTGTAGATAACGCAATGGCTGTAAATCATCCTGATTTATCGGCTAACATCTGGATTAATCCGGGTGAAATTGCGGGTAATCTTATAGATGATGATGGAAATGGATATGTTGATGATGTTAAAGGTTATGATGTGGGTGATAATGATAATAGCGTTTTACCTTTAAATACTACATGGGATCACGGAACACATTGCTGCGGTATAGTTGGTGCAAGAACTGATAATGCAATTGGTATTTCTGCAATAGGCTTTAATGTTAAAATTATGACTGTAAAAGCTGAAGCTAACGTTAGCGGACCAACAAGTATTTCTAATGGTTATGGTGGAATTGTTTATGCAGCTCGTTCAGGTGCAAGAGTAATCTCTTGTTCATGGGGAGGAACTGTTAGCGCAGTATCTGACCAATCTGTAATTAATTATGCATGGGGAAAAGGTTGTGCTATTATTTGCGCTGCTGCTAACGATGGCAATTCAGTTTT
>JAYTSW010000192.1:0-26708 GCA_043745425.1 Sphingobacteriaceae bacterium
AACGAACGCTGCTCATGCCGTAACCGTGAGAATCTAAAGCTTTTTTAGCCCCTTCAATAACTTTGGGATGAGATGATAATCCTAAATAATTATTGGCGCAAAAAATAATTACTTCTTTGCCATCTTTTACTTTTACAACCGCGTTTTGAGGTGTTGTAATAACGCGTTCACGTTTAAATAAACCGTTCGATTCGATTTCGTTAAGTTGATTTTGAAGATGATCTTTAAATGCTCCGTACATGATCTGAAATTTTCCTAAAAATAAGAAATCGCCAACGAAAATTGCGATTTTTTGTTTGTTTTTTCCTTGGGAAAGTCTGAATTATCCAATTAATCTGATTCTTTGCGTTAAATCTCAATTTAAGAGCACAAAATTGTCAAATCGTCAAATTGCCAAATCGTCAAATTACTATATTTGCCTGTAATATGAGTCAATATTTTATAGCAGGAATACAGCAGGTGGGCATTGGCGTTCCCAATGTACACGATGGTTTTAAGTGGTATAGACAACATTTTGGCATGGATATCCCCATTTTTGAAGAGGCCGCAGAGGCTAATTTAATGCTGCCTTATACAGGGGGAAAACCTCATAAGCGTCATGCTATTTTAGCAATAAATTTGAAAGGCGGAGGCGGCTTCGAGATTTGGCAATATACCAGTCGCACCCCTCAGCCGGCTACTTTTCAGGCGCATTTGGGTGATTTGGGCCTTTATGTTGCTAAAATTAAGAGTGAAGATATTCAAGCAAGCTACAATTTTTTGAAAAGTAAAGGTGTTGAAATGCTTTCTGGAATTTCAACTACACCCGATGGTGGAAACCATTTTTTTATTAAAGATCTATATGGTAATATTTTTGAAATTGTAGAGGGAAAAGATTGGTTTGGAAAAGGATTAAAAACTACTGGCGGTCCGGTTGGAATGATTGTTGGCGTGAGTGATATTGAAAAATCAAAAAAGTTTTACGCAGATATTTTAGGTTACGACAAAGTGGTTTATGATAAAGAAGGAGAGTTTGAAGATTTTAAATGTTTACCTGGAGGAAATGTAAAATGTCGTCGTATTTTATTAACGCATTCGAAAAAACGCACAGCAAGTTTCGCTGAAATGTTTGGCTCGAGTTATATTGAATTGGTACAAGCGTACAATTATTCTCCTCGTAAAATTTTCGAAAATCGTTTTTGGGGTGATTTAGGATTTATTCATTTGTGTTTTGATATAAGAAATATGCAAGGTTTAAAAGAAGCCTGCGAAAAAGCCGGACATCCATTCACGGTTGATGGTGGTGCAGGTTTTGAAATGGGAGAAGCGGCAGGACATTTTACTTATATAGAAGATCCGGATGGAACATTAATAGAATTCGTTGAGACTAAGAAAATCCCTATCATGAAAAAATGGGGTTGGTACCTCGATTTACGCAAGCGCGCTCCCGAAAAACCAGTTCCGGCATGGATGCTGAAGACCTTAAAAATGAATAGGGTTAAGGATTAATTTCTCTCTTTTTGCCTAAAAAACTAAACCCCCTTGGAAATTGACTTCCGAGGGGGTTTTCGTTTGATTTTCGGTACTAACATGAAATAAACCTCTACAAAGTACGGTCATTTTTCGCTGTTTCTTTTCACCCAAAAGGGGGTATTTTATAGAATAAATAATTCTTCTATCTTGTGTGAAATTAGAAACACCCCCAATGAAGAATAAAGTTGTGATCGGTTTTATAACCATAGTAATGCTATCTTGTTCAAGCAGCAAAAAAACACAAACATCAACTGCTAAAACAAAAGCGATAAATGAACCGGCAATTAATCTCGATACGATTCGTGTTGTTGCTAATCCAACACCAAAGAAAAATATATATCAAGAAAGCAACCCGCTAATTAATGATATAATTCATACAAAACTGGAAGTGAATTTCGATTGGCAAAATGCACGACTTAATGGCAAAGCAACGATTTATGCTAAACCATATTTTTATCCAACAAGTGTACTTTATTTAAATGCCCGTGGCTTTGATATTACTGGCATTACGGTAAGGTTAGAGTCAAGCACCACTTCAACAAAAACAGTTAAAGGTAAAAATGTAAATGAGATACAGACTACTAATCCTGAGCAAAGAAAAGCAGTTTATTTTTATGAAAATGATTCTTTAAAAATTAATTTGGGCCGCGAGGTAAAATCAAATGAAACTTTTACTGTTGAGATTGAGTATGTAGCGAAACCTAATGAATTAAAAAAAGGTGGAAGCGATGCTATTTCAGATGATAAAGGATTATACTTCATCAATCCAAAAGGCGAAGACCCAAATAAAATGCCACAAATATGGACGCAAGGTGAAACGCAAAGTAATTCGGCTTGGTTCCCGTGTGTAGATAGTCCGAATGAAAAAATGACTTCTGAAATTTACATGACGGTGGATTCTAAATACACAACATTATCAAATGGTTTATTGTTGGATACGAAGAAAAATGCTGACGGCACAAAAACTGATCATTGGAAAATGGATTTACAACACTCTGCTTATTTAGTGATGATGGGTGTTGGTGAATTTAAAAAAGTAACTGACGAGCCTTGGAAGGGAAAAGAAATTAGTTATTATGTTGAGAAAGAATATGAGCAACACGCGAAAGCCATTTTCGGAAACACTAAAGAAATGATAGATTTCTATTCGAAGAAATTGGGCGTTGATTATGCTTGGCCAAAATATTCTCAAATTGTAGTTCGTGATTATGTAAGTGGTGCGATGGAAAACACAAGCGCAACCTTGCACGGCGATTTTATGGTGTACCAAACAACACGCGAAATGATTGATGGTAAAAAAGGAGATGATGTAATTTGCCATGAATTATTTCACCAATGGTTTGGTGATTTAGTGACGGCGGAAAGCTGGAGTAATTTACCACTCAACGAATCATTCGCTACTTACGGAGAATATTTATGGAACGAATATAAAAACGGAAGAGATGCCGCTGATGATCATCATGCAGGTTCACGCTTCGGTTATTTTGCTTCATCAGAACGTAAAGAAGTAGATTTAGTTCGGTTTGATTACGATAATCGTGAAGATATGTTTGATGCCTTCAGTTATAACAAAGGCGGACAAGTGTTACACATGTTACGTAAAGTTGTTGGTGATGATGCTTTTTTTGCCTCGTTAAAATTGTATTTAGAAACTCGCAAATTTAAGAGCGGAGAAATTCACGATTTACGTTTGGCTTTTGAAGAAACAACTGGCAAAGACATGAACTGGTTTTTTAATCAATGGTTTTTAGCAAAAGGTCATCCCGTTTTAAATGTTTCAAAAAATTATGACGAAGCCTCAAAAAAATTAAGGGTTACTGTAAACCAAAAACAAGATTTCACAGAAACGCCATTGTATAAATTACCATTGTACATTGATATTTATGTAGGTGGCAAAACAGACAGACAATTAGTTTGGATTGATGAAGCTTCACAAACATTTACATTTAATGTAGCCTCAAAACCAAATTTGGTAAACTTCGACGGCGAACGCCAGTTGCTTGCAAAAATTAATTATGAAAAAACAAAAGAAGAATATTTATTTCAGGCGGCAAATGCTCCTTTGTGGGGAGATAGAGACGAAGCTTTAAATTATTTCTCGAAAAAATTAAATGATAAGGAGATTTATGAAGCTGTAAAAAAAATAGCACAATCTGATAAATGGAAAGGATTAAGAATGGATGCTGTTTCTTATTTAGGTGATAATGCAAAAGGCACAGAGGAAGATTTAAAGGCTTTATTATTAAATAGTGCAGCTAACGATGCAAACACAAAAGTGAGAGCTGAGGCAATTCATGGTTTGTCACAACATTTTAAAGGGGATGATTTAAATTCTTTATATGAAAAAGGTTTAAGCGAACAATCGTATGCTATTAATGCAGAATGTTTGGAGGCGATGACAAAAGTAAATCCCGCAGTTGCATTACAAAAAGCGAAATCACTGGAGAATGAAACCGGTAAAAAATTAATTTATGCTATTGCTGATTTATATTCAACACAAGGTTCTGATGATAACGCCCCGTTTTTCGCAAAGGCAAAAACACAATTTAATGGCTTCGAATTATTAGGATTCGGAAGTATTTATGGTAAATTTTTAAAACGTTGTACTAAACCAGAGACTGCGATTGCAGGCGCAAATGATTTGGCAACTATGGCAAAGTCAGGAGGGAAATATGTTCAGTATGGCGCTAAGCGTGTCTTAAAAACAAGTTTAGTTGAGAATTGGGAAAGTAAAGAGAGCAAATTAAAAACAGATATTGAAGCAGCCAAAAAGGAAAATAAAGACGTTACTGCAATGAATGCTGAATTGAAAACGGTTAGCGAAACAAAAGCTAAATTGACTGAGATTTATAATTCTGTTAAATAACCAACTGTCATTCCGAGTGAAGCGAGGAATCTGTACTCTGATTGTCTTTTGATTTGAAAACGTTTGTCGTGATGCATTTTAACCTCAATCCCAAACCAAAGGTGGTGGTCAGTTAACTTTAATACACGAGTCTGAATTGAAAACGTGTGTTATGGTGAGCTTGCCGAACCATGAGTGAATCTGAAAAACAATCCGGCCCCTGAGCTTGTCGAAGGGGCCTTTTTTATGGCGCTTCGTCATCCCGATAGCTATCGGGATCAGCGCCAATTATCTTTAAGCACTATGTCGTGGTTCAGCAAGCTCACCATGACTCGCGACTTCGAACTATTCCACAATCCTTTTTTGCGGTTAAAGAATAAAACAAAAAAGCCCTCCAATAAGGAAGGCTTTAAAATTTATTTTCCTTTTGGAGCCGTCTTCGGCGGATTGAAATAATTTTTAGCTTTTTCGTTAGCAGGATCTATAGTTTTAAGTTCATTAAAATAAGCATCTGCTTTTTCTTTCTCTTTTAAAGTAACACTATTATAACCTAAATATTCTAAAGCTTCAATGGTGTTTGATTTGTAGCCTCCAGTTTTTTCTTCTGGTTTTACCAATGTTAAAGCTTTTTCAAAATGTGGTTTTGATAACCATAATTCATTTTTCGCATCTAAATACGTTTCAACACGTCCTTTCCAGAAATAACCTGCAGGAAACGTAGGTTTCATTTGTATTAATTTTGAAAAACAAGTATCGGCTTTTACAAATAACGGAATCGCTTCGGCTTCTTTAGCAGGTTTTAATTTTGCATCTTTTATAGCAGCAGCTTCTCTTTGTTTGGCACCGCCTGCATAATAATATGCTTTACCAAAATCAAAATAATCCTGACCATCTAAACCTTTTGTACAAGTTGCTTTTTTCTCGAAAGCAGTAATCGATTTATTATAATTTTTTGCTTTAGTCCAGATGCGTGCAATATCACCATACAAATCACAATTTGCAGCAGGATCTAAAGCAATTGCTTTTTCAATTTCTAAAGTTCCTAACGAATCTTTTCCGGTTTTAGATAACAGCATACCTTTGAATTTGTAATCATTCGGTAAATATTTAAAATTGGCCTTATCCTTAGTTAATTCAAAAAACTGATTAAGAGAACGCAAGCCTTTTGAGTAGGCAGTTGTGTCATTTTTATTTCCCATCTCAGCATAAGCCCAACCTAATAAACGTTCGATAGTGTAATTGTTGTAACCGCCTTTTTTTAAATTTTCACCTTCAGTAATTGCATCAGTAAATTGTTTGTTGTAAAATAAAGCGGTCATGTAACGGTAACGTGCATCATTGCTGTTATTCAATTCCAAATATTTTTTCCAACTTTCAATTGCCTTAGCAGGCTTGCCCGCTAACATGTAAATCTCAGCAATCTCACGGTGTGCCGGTGCAAAATTAGGATCAACAGCAATGGCCTTGTTATAAAAATCTAAAGCTAAATTATAGTTACGGCCGCGTTGGTATAATTTACCTTCACGTAAAATACCTAGTGTGGATTTTGGATTTAACTCATTTGCTTTTTGGTAACTCTTAATCGGGGTGCTTCCATCAGTTGGATTTTTTTCCAATTGCGCATCGCCTAATAAAATATAATTTATCGAATTTTTTGGATCCAGTTTTATGGCCTCATTCAATAATTTAATCGCTTCATCTAAATTTTTGTTCGGCGCATAAATGTAAGCTTCGGCAGTTTTGCGCATCACCTCTGCATTTTTATTAGCGCTTAAAGAAGCCGCTTTAAAAAACATAGTTTTTGCATCGGCATCTTTTCCTCTATACCATAATACTTTTCCTAAACCAACATAGTTTAATGGATTCGTTGCATTTACTTCGGAACCTTTTTGGTATTGAATGTTGGCGTTATCCAAATCTTCATTCTTAAAAAAGTTTTCGCCGTAGTAAAAATAATTTTCGCCTTTACTTGCTTCTTTACCAATTAAAGCAACAAAATCAGAAGCCGCTGCCTCGTAACGTTCGTTATCAGTTTTAGCAATTATTTCATTTAAGGTTTGCGCATTCGCAATTATGCTGAAAGCAAATAGGCCTATCGTTAATTTATTTTTCATATTCATAAATTTGAGTCTCAAAATTAGTACAATTATTAATAAAGCAAGTTAAGGACCAATTATTAAAAAGTTGGTTATTTTAGCATTTTTTAAGGCTTAGTTTTATCACTAATCTAGCTGTAACTATCAGATTATAAGTAGCCTACGAAAGACTAAAAAAACCATCTTATTTAACCTCTCCAACGGGCCCCATTTTCACATTAATAATGCGTTCGGCTTGTCTTATCGGAAGTAAACCTTGTTTCAAAAAAGTGAGTTGTCCTTTTGGTCCGGCCATAAACGATTCAAAACCTTTTGCCAAACTAAAATCATCGCTGCGACGTAATAAATAAATTGTTCTTGTAAATGGATATTGACCTGTTTTAAATGAACTTTGATTTGGTGCGAAATAAATGGAATCAGTTCTTCCAACAGCAATAAATTTTAATTTATCCTTATACAATTTATATAAATCGCTATCGGTGTCACTTAGAATTGCAAAATCAATAAAGCCTATTTGATTGGGCTGTTCAGATATTTTATTTAAAAGTTCATTATAATTATTTATAGCAAAACAGTTAGCGCCAAATTTTTTTAATTGAATAACGCTATCTAATAAATAATGCGAAACGGATGAACACTTGCTATCTACTACTGCCAGTGGGGAAATTAATTTCCCCAGTGAATCTTTTAAATTTAATTCTGCACTCAGTAATTGTTTTATTTGTTCAATAGTTAATTGTGAGATTTTTGTATTTACGGAGGTAATTAAAGCAACACCCGATTTTGCCAATGGAGAATACATAGGATGCAATTGTTTTTGATCGAATGCTTTTATTTCTTGTTCTCCTAATAAACGACTCATTACAATAGCTTTGCAACTATCATTTAAAAGTGCTTTAACAATTTCGGATTCGCAAGCTGTGATATTTTCTACGTTAGCATTATTATACTGAGATGAAAATGTTGTAATCTGATTACTAATATGAAGTTCTAATCCTTCGCTGCTGTATACTTTTAATTTACCTGAGGTAGGAGAGTTATCCGTATAATCGTTTTTAAAATAATTATCACAATTAGTTAATGATAAAAGACAGGAGACAAAAAATAAAATTATGATTCGTTTTTTAATCATTATTTTGATTGGCTTTAAAGACTTGATAAATCCGAATGCCTCTGAAAACAGCATAACCTAAAAACACGACAGTTAAAATAATACGCTTACTCCCGTAAACTTTATCACTCATAAAATCGGTAAATGTAAATGCAATAGCACCTGCAATCACTATCAGTACCATCAATACACTAAACCAAAGTGTAACCATATTAACTCCGTTTTTCATTTGTCTCACTGTTTTAAAGCACTAATTTAGTGATTAATGACTTGGATAGTTAAACAACTACCAATTAAAAAAGCCCCTCATTTCTGAAGGGCTTTTAATATTACATGGTGGTTGAGCGTAGTCGAAACCACCTAATGAATTATTTAATAGTAAAGTTAATTGGTAAGTTAAAATAAACCGATACAGCGCGACCGTTTTGTTTTCCGGCTTTCCATTTTGGCATTGATTTAATTACACGCATTGCTTCTTTATCGCAATCCGGACAACCAGCAACACCTTTTAATATTGTTACATCGCTTATCGCTCCATCACCACTAACAACAAACTTTAAAAAACATTTACCGCTGATTCCGGCTTCGCGAGCCATAGCGGGGTACTGTATGTTTTTCTGAATGTACTTCATCATTTCCATTGTTCCACCTGGGAACTCAGGCATCTCTTCAACTACAGTAAAAATTTCTGCAGTTGCTTCACCAGGCCCAGTATCTTCAGTTGGAACAACAGGCGCATCTTTATCACCCTCTTGATCTTTAGTACCTACATTCGTTTCTTTAACTTCTTCCTGTAATTTTTGAGGCTCTTCTTCAACAGCGTCATCTTTAATTACGGGCGGTGTAAATTTCACCATCTCAACCATTGGCGGTGGTGGTGGCGGTGGTGGCGGTGGCGGTTGATCGTCAACCGGTGGAGGCGGAGTTAAATCAATCTGCTCCACTTTAAGTGTTTCTGCTTCTTCTGCTTTTGGTCGGTCCATAAATTTCTTTAAACCGAATAAGAGTAAAGAAAATAACATCATCCCACCAAGAATTAACATCACGCGCTTATTATAATTTGTTCTTAATTCATAAGCGCCGTAATCCGTGTTGCGTCCACCGAATACTACCGTATTTCTTGTGGTGTAGGTTTCGCCGTTCCAGCCCGTTTTCAAATCGAGGAGCAACATAGTTATCGAAATAACTGCGAAAATTCCTATTAATACAAATAACATATTTACCTCCTTTTAATTAGTTAGTACCCAATTTCGCTTTAACCAAATCGTATTCTGGTTTCAAAATATCTACCATAACGTATTTTCCAACTACGTTGATGTTTAATTCGTCAATAACGTCAATTACATTTTTGTAAGTGGCTTCATCATCCGTTTTAATTAAATAGGTATACGATTCTTTATCTGCCTTTCTTTCTCTCACCATGCGTTTAAAAGTAGTATCAGCTAACTGACCTGCCTTATGTTTTAATTCAAGAGCCTTCACCTGATCTTGCATCTCTTTGTTTTTATCAAGCAAATATTTATGCAAACTGCCTTGGTCAAAAGTCAGTTCAGCTAAACTAGTTGCAGGGCCTTTTTCGTCAGCAATAGGCCTGAATTGTCCTTCGTAATAAAAAATACGATTGTCTTTTGATAATAAAAAAGTAATACCTTTTTTAATTTCATCAGGCTTTTGGTCTGGTGGAGGAGGTGCGGGAAACGTTAGCTCCATTGATTTTGGTTTACTGAATGTTGCTGTTAATACGAAAAACGTAAGTAACAAGAATGCTAAGTCAACCATTGGTGTCATATCTATACGGGTGGACTGCTTCTTCGCGCGCTTTTTACCACCCTTATGACCGCCACCACCACTATCTGCTATTTCTGCCATTGTAAAATATTTTTAGTTTTAAATTATCATGAAGCAGATGTAAACATCGCTTCATTGGTTAATATTTTATTTAGTTGGATTAATTACGGTTCCACCACCTTCGAGTGATGTAATTAAATTAAACTGGTAAATTTTTAAATCTGTAAATGTTTTAATCACATCTTTTACATAAAT
The DNA here is from genome assembly GCA_043745425.1 of Sphingobacteriaceae bacterium. Lineage (GTDB taxonomy): Bacteria > Bacteroidota > Bacteroidia > B-17B0 > Aurantibacillaceae > JAHEYG01. The sequence goes on from JAYTSW010000192.1 coordinate 9,608, forward strand.
GTATTTTGTTTTCGCATCGCATTTAATAGCGTAGCGAGGTTTCTCGGCTTTAAATTCACCGCCTGCTGTTTCGGCTTGAGTTTTTGCTTCGTTATACATTTTAATGGCTTCACGACCACCAATTGCAATCCAATCTTTCAATTGGTTGTTTGGTGTAATGGTATCTAAAGGAACACCTGCTCTTCTGTTTCCGCCTAGTTTAAGATTTTTACGCGCTTCTTCTTTTGCATCTATATAAGCAGGTAAATCTCTTAAATCAACACCGAAACTTGGAAGTCCGCTGAACTTTACAATTTGTTCTTCAGTAAATCCAACTTTGTATTTAGATCCCATTTCACGTAATGCATTCATTTTAGCTTTTGAATTACTAATTCCGAAAAACACACGTCCGTTATTATCAATTGTAACCAAGATATGATTATCAGGTAAAGCAACTTCTCCAATTGAAGAAGGTGGATCTACCACAACCGGCTCTGCCATACGGAAAGAAGCCGTTAACATAAAGAATGTTACCAGTAGGAAAGCCAAATCCACCATGGGCGTCATGTCCAATGCAGGGGCTCCTCCTTTTGATGGTTTTTTTGACATTTTCTTTAGTTTTAATATTTAGATGAATATTCTTTTAATTTTCCATAAACCCTGCTAAAATTTTTTACAAAAAATTTTAGAGATCCTGACTTGCGTCAGGATGACGGGCGACGGGATTATTTACCGCTTGATTGGAATTCCTGGATTATTGAGAATCCGGCTTCATCCATTGCATAAGTAATTTGGTCAATTCTATTACTGAAATAGTTATAGAAAATGATAGCAAAAGCAGAAGTTAAAATCCCTACTAATGTATTAACAAGAGCTTCAGAGATACCAGTTGCAAGAGCTGAAGTATCAGGCGCACCTGCAGCAGATAAAGCCGCGAATGCACGAATCATACCCACAACCGTTCCAATTAAACCTGCTAAAGTTCCGATAGAAGCCATTGTTGAAATAACCACCATGTTTTTAGATAACATTGGTAATTCTAATGAAGTAGCTTCTTCTAATGCTTTTTGAATAGCAGCAACTTTTGCTTCTTTATCCATTGAAGAATCGTTTTGTACAAAACGGTATTTTTCAATTCCTTCATGAACAACATTAGCTAAAGACCCTTTTTGCTTATTACAAGCAGCAACTGCGCCATCAAAATCATGAGTAGAAATTAATGATTTGATGTTAGAAACAAACTTATCAGTATTTCCTGTACCTGCAGCTTTCATAATAGTAATGAAACGCTCAATAGCAAAAGTGATTACAGTTAGTAAGAAACCAATTAAGATAGGCACGATGAAACCACCTTTATACATTGTTCCCAAAATATTGTGAGGATGACCTTTTTCAGAGTCTCCACCTTCAAAATTCGCTGCTGAACCTAAAATTGATTTGTAAATAAACCAGCCAATTCCAATACAAATTACAATGGCTAATGCAGATACCACTAATGGAAATCCTCCTGATGTTTTGTTCTTGCTCATAGATTTTATGTTATTTAGTTATTGTTTTATATTATATATGAATGCCAAACTTAGTAAAAAGGTTTTAAACCTAAAAGTTTTTAAAATTAATACTGTATTAACAATTTAAGAACGCATTTAAGACGCCAATATTACTTTATTCTCATTTAAAATATACTTAATTTAATAAGTGGTTAGTGTTTAAGAATAAGTGGTAATTTTGAATATAATCTTCTCCCGTCGTTTGCGGTATAAACATGAATATTGAACAACTTAGAAATTACTGCATTGACAAAAAGGGTGTTGAAGAATGTTTCCCTTTTGATGAGGAAACCCTTGTTTTTAAGGTAATGGGAAAGATGTTTTTATTAACCGGCATTGAATCGAAGCCTGTTGAATTTAATGTAAAATGTGATCCCGAATTGGCAATTCAGCTCCGCGAAAAATATGATTGCGTAAAACCAGGTTTTCATATGAGCAAAACTCATTGGAACACAGTGATTTGCGATAATTCTGTAAATTCCAAGATGTTAAAACAATGGATCGACCATAGTTATGATGAGGTTGTTAAAGGTCTTACCAAAAAACTAAGGCTGGAGCTTGAGTCCCTGTAAATTTATTTGCCAAATAAGGCTTTTTTAGTAAATTTGCATCCCTTTTACGAGCAAGGTGGGCAAAAAACAATACATAGTAAAATTTGCCGGTTTGCCTGTTGGAACTCACGAATTTGAGTTTAACATAAACGGGACGTTCTTTGAGCAATTTGACGAAAGTGAAATTACAGAAGCTGATCTTGAAGTTGTAATTGTTTTAACCAAACAAAATAACCTCATGAGTATGCAATTTGATATTAACGGAACAGTTAATTTAAGTTGCGATCGCTGTCTTACTAATTATAATTTTCCTGTTGAAGCTTCAGAAAATCTGGTAATAAAATCCGGGAGTCCTGAAGAAAGTACAGACGAAATTATGGCAGTAAATGAAAACGCAGGACAAGCAGATGTATCTCACTATTTATTTGAATATATTACTTTAGCTTTACCTTCACGAAGAGTGCCTTGTGAAATTGATGAAGATTTTGAATGTGATTACGAAACAGTGAAAAAGCTAAATGAAAATATAGTTGAAGAAAAAGAAGAAACAAATCCCATGTGGGAGAAATTAAATAAACTGAAGATTAATAAAAATTAAAAACCGAATAAAGCAGAACCAAGTACGCTTTATCATAAAAAAAAGAAGCCATGCCAAATCCAAAACGAAAACTATCGCGCTCACGCAGAGATTCACGTCGTGCTACATATAAAGCTCCGCACATGACTATTGCAAAAGATACTACAACCGGCGAAGCCCATTTAATGCACCGTGCACATTGGTTCGAGGGTAAATTATATTACAAAGGAAAAGTTGTAATGGAAAAAGCTACAGCTTAGTTTTTAAAATTAAATTATTAAAAAGCATCCGCTAAAACGGATGCTTTTTTTGTTTAGTGGCCCAACTAAGTCCTCCTATCGAATTTGTAAACAGACTTTTAATAACTTTAGCTCTTTATAGTTGTATTATTAAGCCTAAATTTGTTTTTTTAGCCTTTCTAAATTGATTAGTTAAACATGAAAATCGGCTTCGATATAATGGGTGGTGATTTCGCTCCAAAAAATTGTTTAGATGGTGCTATTATGGCATCTAAAGAATTACCCGAAACAGCTATACTTGTTTTAATTGGCGATGAAGTTGAAGCAAAAAAGTATTTAACCGAACAAAAAGCAGATTTAAATCGTTTCGAATTTGTTCATACAACTGAAACGCTGGAGATGGGCGCGCATCCTACTAAAGCCTTGGCGCAAAAACCAAACAGTAGTATTGCAATAGGATTTAAATTATTAAAGGAAGAAAAAATTCAATCGTTTTCAAGTGCAGGAAATACAGGAGCGATGTTAGTTGGCTCTATGTTTTCGGTGAAAGCAGTTCCAGGCGTTATTCGTCCGAGCATCGCTAATCCTTTACCAAAAGAAAACGGTGGCTGGGGATTAATTTTAGATGTTGGTACCAATGCCGATTGTAAACCTGATGTGTTATATCAGTTCGGAATCTTAGGTTCTATATTCGCAAAAGAAATTTATAAAATTGAAAATCCGAAAGTGGCTTTATTAAACATTGGTGAAGAAGCTGAAAAAGGAAATTTAGTGGCCCAGGCCACTTACAACTTAATGAAGGATTCGAAAGATTTTAATTTTGTAGGGAATGTAGAGGGACGCGATTTGTTTACTGATAAAGCTGACGTAATTGTTTGCGAAGGCTTTGTTGGTAATGTTGTTTTGAAAATGGCAGAGGCACTTTATACCACATTACGCAGACGTAAAAAAAGCGACGACTACTTCGATAAATTTAATTATGAAATTTACGGCGGCACTCCCATTTTAGGAATTAATTCAAATGTGTTAATTGCACATGGTATTTCAAGCCCCTTGGCATTTAAAAATATGTTGATTTTGGCGAAAGATATTGTGGATGCCAATTTGGGGGATAAAATTAAACAAGCATTTCAATAATGATTAAAGCAGCTATTACAGCAGTTGGCGGATGTGTACCTGATTACGTTTTAACTAACGAAATTCTTTCCACAATGGTGGATACCAATGATGAGTGGATTATGTCACGCACGGGAATTAAAGAGCGCAGAATTTTAAAAGGTGAAGGTAAAGGTCTTTCTGATATGTGTGTTGTTGCTGCTGAAGAACTTTTAAAAAAGCGCGGCATTAAAGCAGATGAATTAGATATGGTAATTGTTGGTACCATTACCGGCGATTATACATTTCCCTCAACATCCAATGTGGTTTGCGATAAAATAGGCGCAAAAAACGCTTGGGGATTTGATTTGTCTGCAGCGTGTTCAGGATTTCTTTATGCATTAGCAACAGGCGCGCAATTTATTGAAACAGGCCGCTACAAAAAAGTATTAGTAATAGGTGGCGATAAAATGTCGTCGATAATTGATTACTCTGATCGCGCCACTTGTATTATTTTTGGTGATGGAGCAGGCGCGGTTTTATTAGAACCTACAACAGAAGACTTAGGTGTTAAAGATTTTATTCTAAAAGCGGATGGTGCTGGAAGAAATTATTTATGTATGCACGCTGGTGGTTCTGTTATGCCGCCAAGTCACGAAACGATTAATGCACGCAAACACTATGTTTATCAGGAAGGACAAGCTGTATTTAAATTTGCCGTTAAAGGTATGGCGGATGTGAGCGCAGAGATTCTTGAAAAAAATAAATTAAAGCCGGAGGATATTCAATGGCTAGTGCCACACCAGGCTAACAAACGTATTGTAGATGCTACTGCCAACAGAATGGGCGTAGGGCCGGAGAAGGTTATGATGAACATTGAACGTTACGGCAATACAACAGCAGGCACTATTCCATTATTGTTGTGGGATTACGAAAAGCAATTAAAGAAGGGCGATAATTTAATTATCTCTGCTTTTGGCGGCGGCTTCACCTGGGGCTCTATTTGGTTAAAGTGGGCTTACGATACTAAATCATAATCAGTTTCTTTATTCTAAACTAAAACGCGAGCTTAAATCCTGCGTTGCCATTAAAATTAATTCGCTGTGATTTGATAGCGCTATTTGAATTTGGATTCGTTATATAATAACGCGCATTTGGTTCAACCACAAAATCCAAATTCTTATATAATTTAAATTCGCAACCCATCCCTAACATTAAACTCATATTAAAATTTTTTCCAGGGATGTTGCTATAACTGTAATTTTCCTCTGAAAATTCTTTTATTATTGTTAATTGAGCACTACGATTTAAAACGAGCTGATTATTTTCGGCTATGAAAACAGAAATCGCAAGCTTGTCTTTTTTAACAGGATAAAATTTAAGTATAAGAGGAATATTAATTACTGAGTAATTTATTTTGTATTTATATTTTACTCTCAATGAATCAATAGGGCCCATCATTGAGAAGCCAATCATTAAATCGGTGTGACTAACCGACATATCGCCGAGTGAAGAATGAATTTTTGAATCAGATTGATCAAATTTATTAAAAATATAAAAATTCTCCTGCGAAACAGAAGAACACGTTTGGTAATTGGCCCCCAATTCAACCGCCACTTTTTTTACAGGGAAAAATTGAAATTTAATTTCGGCATTGTATTTGACGGGTGATGTTTCGTGAGCAAATTTCGGACTTGGTATAGTTTGAGTAAATGCCGGGCCGCCTAAAAGATAAACGGCAAACCTCGGATCAATTTTAAGTGGAGGTTTTACAGAATCCGATTTTGTTTTTGGCGGTGATGAAACTATCTCCGTTTTTGTTTCTGGTTTTACCGAATCGGGTTTTGCAATGTTTTCAATAGTTTCGGTTGGTGTATTCGCAGAAACGCTATTTGTTGGACTAACAGAGTTTGTTGTAATTGCTGGCTCTTCTATCGCATTATTTTTTTTAATTGTAAGTTCTGAATTCCCTCCAATTGTAATTGGGTCTTGAGTGGTTGAACCTGTCGCATTCTTTGTATTATTGTCTTTAGCAGACTTTGATTCAACTGAAGAATTATTTGAAATAATTTCTTGATTTGTGTTTTGTGATTTGTATTCTGATACGGTATTATTATTTGATGCGATAGCAGAGTTTGTTTCCTGATTTGTATTTTTTGATTTTGAAGTGTTTGATGCAATTAAAGAATTTGGCACGGAAGAAACAGGAGAACTGTTTTTCGAAATCGGGTGCTCAAAACGAGTTTTAGATAAAGTAGCCAATTGATTTTGTTTTGGTCCCACTACAAAAGCATCTTTATAACCTGCGTTCTTTAAGTTATTAATAGCTGAACTTATTTCAGTTCCTGGCACTTCAACAAAAAAACGTTTAATATTATCGTTGCCTTTTTCTGATTTTACTGTAAGTCCGACTATTTCGGTTGGTAAGTCCGCATTAGAGTTTTTTAGTGCAGCAATTTGTATTTTTTTAGTTATGGTTTTTGGTTGTGTGATTTCAGTAGTTTTTTCATCTGAAGTTCTTTCTTCGTTTTTAGTTGAATTGTTATCGGTTGTTGATTTAATATGTGTAGGAATTGTATTTGTAACTGCCGTTTGTTTCTTTTCAGCAGTTGTATTATTGAAAAAACCTTCAGGCATAAAAAAGTAAACACCAATGGCGCCGCCAATTAATAGTATCAGAGATGGTAAAAACCAAAGAAAATATTTTTTCTTTCTTTTTTCCTCGAGATTTTTTTCAATACCGCTCCACACATCGGCGGATGGTTTTACAGAGGCATCTCTTAACGATTCCGAAAAGAAATCGTCTAGCTCTTTAAATTCGTTATTTGAGTTCAATTCACTCATCTTTTCTATTTTCTATTCATTTATATCTAATAAATAATGCACCGCTTTTTGTAAATGCATTCTAGCTTTCGATAATTGACTTTTTGAAGTTCCTTCTGTGATACCTAACATTCCGGCAATTTCTTTATGGCCATATCCTTCTATAACAAATAAGTTAAATACTAATCTGTAGCCATCCGGTAATTTCATTATTAAATTGTGCAAATCCTTTGTGTTTATATTTCCTAAAATGGAATTACTTTCATTTATATAATCTTGTGAATCCTCAATATCCTCAAAGGCGAGCATTCTTTTTTTATTTCGTAAAAATTCAAGTGAGCAATTAACACAGATTCTTCTTATCCATCCTTCTAAAGAGCCTTCAGATTTAAAAGTATGTAGATTATTAAATATTTTAATGAAGGCTTCCTGTAAAACGTCCTCAGCTTCATCTTTACTTTTTGTGTAACGCAAACAAACGTAAAGCATTTTACCAGAAAATTTTTCGTAAAAAATTTTCTGAAATTCCCGCTTCCCTTTTAGGCAGCCATTTAATATTTCGAGTTCTGTATGCAATTAAAGTAGGTGGCGAAATTATTCAACCCAACTGTCCTATTAACAAGACGTAAAAACAGGAGAACAAGTTGCTTGGAAATTTAAATTTAATAATCAGATTGTTAGATAGTTACGAAGAAAAAAATTAAACCTTCATTCCAAACAATAAAACATCATCAAGCTGCTCCAAATTGCCCTTCCATTTATCAAAATTTTCTGAAAGTTTTTGTAATTGTTCGTCGGAATTTAAATGAGCGTTGCTGATTAAAAAATTAAGCAGATTTTTGTATTTATATTTTTTTCCTTTTTCCCCACCAAACTGATCGGGGTAACCATCCGAAAACATGTAAATGCAATCTCCTTTTTCCAAAGAAATTTCATTATCTGTAAAAGTTTTTTGGTGTTCTGTATTTAAACCTATCGAATGTTTATCGCCTTTTATTTCATTCACTACATTATTGCGAATGTGAATTAAATTTAAATTAGCGCCGGCAAAAGTTAATTTACTTTCCGATTTATTAATGACACAAATTCCTGCTTCCATTCCATCATTAATCTGCCCCGTCTTAACTTTACTTTGTAGTGTTAAGGGTAATTGCTCGTTTAAATAATTTAAAGCATCAGCTGGTGTTTCTATTTTTTTATTGTTGATGGTTTGATTTAATATGGTGCTACCAATAAAACTCATAAACGCACCTGGCACTCCGTGTCCTGTGCAATCGGCTATTACTACACCAACCAAATCACCTGAACCAACCTTAGCACTTCCCTTTAATTGTTTTACCCAATAAAAATCTCCGCTTACAATATCACGTGGTCTGAAAAATAAAAAACTAGTAGGTAAAAATTTCTTTATGTCCTCTGCATCAGGTAAAATTCCCTCCTGAATCCTTGAAGCATACATGATACTGTCTGTAATTTCGCGGTTCTTCGTTTCGATAATATTTTTCTGTTGCTGAATTTCACCGTGACTTTGTTCCAATTGCTTGTTTATTCTCTTACGTATATTGCTGTTCCTAACCGAAACAATCAAAAAGATTACTAAAATTATGCCGCCACTAAAGCCCGCGTATATGGTGAGTTTCTGTCGTTTAATTTGCTCTGCTGTTAATTGGTCTTTGGTGTTCTGAATTAATTTTTGTTCTTTCTGCTGATTATCGAACCTGTAATTTAATTCCTGCTCAGTTAATTTTTTTGTCATCTCCACATTCCTGAAACTATCATTGAATTGATGGAAAAGTTTATAATACCTATAGGCTTCTTTAAAATCTCCTAATTTTTCATGACATTTATATAAACCTGTGTAATTGTAAATTAATTCTTCTTTGAAGCCCAAGCGAATCGACATGGTTGTCGCTTTATGATAATAGTTCAACGCTTCTTTATAATTGTTTTTTTGCAAATAAACATCAGCTATAGTACCATAAGCAATTTCAATATCTAATGAATCGCTTGCTAATTTAAAATATTCAAGTGATTCGAATTGTTTGTCCAGCGCTTCATCCAGCCGCCCCATATCTAAATAAACATTGCCGATATTACCAACCATCGCTCCGTAACGTATCTTATCTTCAGCTTTGTTAATGTACTTAAGATTTTGCTTATAAAAATATAAGGCTGAATCATAGTTTCCTCTGTTTTGATAGGCATTACCGAGTCCGGTATATAATGTGGTCTTGGCCTCATCAGATATTTTCGGAAGGTACTCTGCAGCCTGATGCAAATAATTCAACGCAAAAGATGTATTCAATTCCTGATAAATACTGGATAGGCCCATGAGGCTTTGAAAAATATTATTGGTGTTCTTTTGTTTTTTTGCAAGTTCGTGCGACTCCTGCATAACCTCTGCCGCTTCATTCAGTTTTCCTTTTTGAGCCAGGCTTCTCCCTTTTAAAATATAAAATGAATTTGCTGTATTCATCTTGTTAACCCTTATGGAAATGGGAATGTAGACATTGCAAAAATAAAGACTGGAATCGTAATTAGAAGTGGTATGATATTGAGCACCTAAAAGAAAAGCAGCTTCAATTTCACTGTCAACACGATTGCTTTTTTTAAAATAGTTATAAGCCGGAATGCAGTATTTAAAAAAGTCGAGATTGTTTTCAGTTAGCTGGAGGTATTGTGCTTTTTCAAGATAAAGATTGTACTTTAATTCATTAACGTCCTTATTTTTTAAATAAATCTTTTCATTAAGATTTAAAAATAGAAGCACAGAATCTCTATCACCTTTGTTTATGAATTTTCTGAACAACTCTGCATTCTCAATAAAAGCAGCTTTGTCATTTTCTGTTTGAGAAAACAAGGAACCGTTCACGATAAAAAACCAAAGCAATAATATAACCCTCGAATACTTGAAAATCATCGACCTAAAAATAACAATAAAATGCGATGTTTATCATGTTTATTGGATGGGTTTATGACATTATTATGACAAAAAAAGGTTAGAATTAACGATATTTGTTTTCTGTTGAGCAACTTTAAAGTCATATCTTTTAGTCACCAAAATTTACCTCTCGAAAAGCTGGCATTATTGCACATGAGCGAAGATGTTCAAAGCACTTTTTTGGGCGCCTTAAAAATTAATTTTGGTTTTAATGAACTGATGCTGCTTAGCACTTGTAACCGTGTTGAATTTTTTGTTTGCACAGAAAATGAGATCAATGAGGAAGCGGTAAAAAAATTATTAAGTTTCATTAATTCACATATTGATGAAACGACTTTGAATTTACTTTGCAACAAAGTTAAAATTTACAACGGACAAGAAGCGGTTACTCATGTTTTTGAAGTGGCTTCATCCTTAAAATCATTAGTGGTTGGTGAGCGCGAAATAATTACTCAGGTGCGTAAAGCGTATGAGTTTTGTAACACTTTAGGCTTGACTGGTGATTTAAGTCGCATGGTTGTGAAACATACAATCGAAACAGCGAAAGATGTTTTTACCAATACAGAAATCGCAAAAAATCCGGTATCAATTGTATCCTTAGCTTATCGTCAGTTACGTGATTTGGGAATTAAAAACGAAGCACGAATTATTATGATTGGTTCCGGCGAAAGCAATACAACCATGGCTAATTATCTGCAAAAACATAAATACGCCAATTTTACTATTTTTAATCGCACGATAACTAATGCCGAAAAACTGGCCGCTAAAATCGGCGCAGAGTTTTATGATTTAAAAGATTTAAATACTTACACTAAAGGGTTTGATGTTTTAATTACGTGTACAGGTTCAACAGAAGCCATTATTAATGCAAAAAATTATTCTCAACTTTTAGCAGGAGATAAAAGTAAAAAAGTAATTATTGATTTAGCTTTACCTGCCGACGTGGATAAAGAAGTGTTAAGTAATAACAATATTCATTACATTAATATTGCTTCGTTAAAAGAACAGGCTGAAAAAAATCTTCAATTGCGTCATAGCGAAATAAGTAAATGCACAAACATAATAAGTTCTAAACTGGAAGAATTTAAATTGCTTTATAACGAGCGTAAAATTGAATTGGCTTTCGGAGAAATTCCAAAACAAGTTAAAGCCATAAAAGATTTAGCTGTAAACGAAGTGTTTCTGAAAGAAATAAATGCACTCGATGATAAAAGTAAAGAAGTATTAGATAAAGTTTTAAGTTACGTGGAAAAAAAATATAACGCAGTAGCCATGAAAACTGCTAAGGAAGTTTTGTTGAATAAGGAGCAGCGATGAAAGTCATAATAGGAACACGTGGCAGTGACTTAGCACAATGGCAAGCCAACTACACTAAAAATTTATTAGAGAAAAAAGGTTGTGAAGTGGAAATAAAAATTATTTCAACATCAGGCGACCGTACACAAGAATGGAATACTGGTTTTGATAAACTGGAAGGAAAAGGTTTTTTCACAAAGGAATTAGAAGAAGAATTATTAGCGGGCACCATTGATTTAGCTGTGCACTCCCATAAAGATTTGCCTACTGTAAGTCCGGATAGGTTAATTATTGCTGGCGTTTCTCTTCGTGAAGATCCATCTGAATTATTATTAATCAGAAACGAATCAGTTGACGATTCCAAAAAATTCTCATTAAAAGAAAACGCTATTGTAGGGACTTCGGCAGCTCGTCGCAAATCGCAATTATTGGCATTTAGACCTGATGTTGAATTAAAAGATTTACGAGGTAACGTTCCAACCAGAATAAATAAATTAAGAGAAAAGCATTACGATGCCATTTTAATTGCAGCAGCAGGTGTTGCCAGATTAGATATTGATTTAGATGAATTTCATTGTGAAAAATTATCGCCCTACGAATTTGTTCCAGCTCCTGCTCAAGGTGTTTTAGCTTGGCAAATAAAAGAAAGCAATAGTCAACTATTAAATGTAATTGATAAAATTAACGACTTAGACGTTTTAATTAAAACAAATATTGAACGCCGTGTCTTAAATTTATTTGACGGAGGTTGTCAATTGCCATTAGGAGTTTATGTTGAAAGTGAGATGGATCATGAAGACCGATACAAATTTATGGTTTGGATTAGTCATTCTGATGCGTGGAATTCTCAACCTCGACAATTGTATTTCGAGACGTATCATACTGGCGATTTACCAGAACGAATAGTTTCGCACATTCAAAACATGAAGCCTAAGAAGGTTTTCATTACAAGAAATTTACGGGATAAGGATTACTTGTCTCATGCCTTAAAAGGATTGAATTTTAATATTGAAGGAAAAAGTTTAATTGAATTTAAACAAATTACTATAAAATTTTTACCTAGAACGGATTGGATATTTTTTAGCAGTAAACATGCGGTTAGATATTTTTTTAGTCAAAAACCAGAAATTGGCAACGTAAAAATGGGATGCGTGGGAAAGGCGACTGCTGATGAATTAAGAAGTTGTGGTCATAGGGCCCAGTTTATTGGACAAAGCACAGATACAAAATTAGTTGGTAAGCAATTTGCTGCAATAGTTGGTAATGCATCAGTCTTGTTTCCTGTGGCGCGCGAAAGTATGCAAAGTATTCAGTGGCAGTTTCCGAAACGGGAAAATACTATCAATTTGGAAGTATACGCTACATTGAAACACAGCATAGAAATTGATAGTGACACAGATATTATTATTTTCACCAGTCCAAGTAACGTAGAATCGTATTTTGAAAAAAATAAATTAGGACCGCACCAAAAAGCGGTTGCTATGGGCGATGCTACTAAAAGTGCTTTAATGAAAATGAAAATAAAGGAAAACCTTATTACTACCCCTAGGTCATTCGACGATTTGGGACTGTTTCAGTCCGTCCTGCATTTTTAGTATCTTTGCGCCAATGATAGCTCCTGTAAACCTTTTACAAAATCCCAGCATTGAACTCTTTGGTTTGCGAATTGACGAGCCGATTACATCAGGAACAGACGTAATTGTAGCGTTAATTGGCATTTGGGGTTATTTTAAAATTGCCCAAAAACAAAATTTAAAACACGTTTCAGTATACGCTTACTTTTTTTTAGGAACGGGTATATCTACTTTTATAGCTGGAATTTTAGGGCACGCTTTTTTATACCGATTTGGTTACGAGATTAAAATGGTGGGATGGGTATTAGGAATTGCAGGAACATGTTTCGCACAGTTTGGCGCAGTTTTTCACTCGAAAAATATCTTAGCTCCAAATACCTTTAAAACACTTTTATGGATTTGTTATGCGGAGGTAATTATCTCAATGACGATACTAATTCTTAAACCAAGTTTCATTGTAGTTATTTGTCACACGGCTTTTGGTTTATTACTTATGGTAACAGTTCTTGAATCTATCAACTATTCAAAAACAAAATCGAAGCTAAGTTTAATGATGGTTTATGGTGTAGGTTTAGCAATTCTCGCTATTATTTCTCATTCTGCAAAAATCAGTATTTCAAAGTGGTTTAATTATATAGATATTAGTCATGTGTTTTTAGGTTTGTCTATTTACGTTATGATTAAAGGTGTTTTATTCGAGCAAAAAAATAATCTAATAACAACATGATAACACATCGTCCGCGACGCAATCGTAAAAATCAAGCGATACGTGATTTGGTTCAGGAAAATACTGTTACGGTTAACGATTTATTATATCCGTTATTTTTAATTGACGGAAAAAATAAAAAATCGGAAGTCAGCTCAATGCCAGGCATTCATCGTTTCAGCAGTGATTTGTTGTTGAAAGAAATAGATGCGTGTATGAAGTTAGGATTAAAAACTTTTGCCTTATTTCCGAACATTAGCGATAAATTAAAAGATAAAACAGCAAGTGAGAGTTGGAATAAAAAAGGTTTGTACTTAAGAACACTAAAAGAAATTAAAAATAAATTTCCGGAAGCTGTTATTATGACCGATGTAGCGATGGATCCATACAGCAGTGATGGTCATGATGGCGTTGTGAGGAAAGGCGAAATAATAAATGATGAAACTTTAGAAATTCTGGCCCGCATGACATTAGCACAGGCTGAATGCGGTGCAGATATTATTGGCCCGAGCGATATGATGGACGGACGCGTTGGGTATTTACGTGACGCATTAGATCAAAACGATTTTTTTAATGTTTCCATCATGAGTTACACGGCAAAATATGCCAGTGCTTTTTACGGACCATTCAGAGATGCGTTAGACAGTGCGCCGAAATTCGGAGACAAAAAAACATATCAGATGAATCCAGCGAATAGTAAGGAAGCTTTGTTAGAAGCAGAATTAGATTTTGCTGAGGGTGCTGATTTCCTAATGGTAAAACCGGCTTTATCGTATCTAGATATAATTAAAACTTTAAATGATAATTTTGTTTTACCAATTGCTGCTTATAATGTGAGTGGTGAATACGCCATGGTAAAAGCAGCAGCACAAAAAGGATGGATTGACGGAAAGAAAATTCGCGACGAAGTTTTATTAAGCATTAAACGTGCCGGTGCTTCAGTAATTCTAACTTATTTCGCAAAAGAATGGGCAATTGATAATAAAAAATAAATATGCAGACAGATAGAATATTTTTGATTGGATTTATGGGAAGTGGAAAAACCACTCAAGGAAAAAAATTGGCCAAAGCTTTAGATAAACCATTTATCGATTTGGATAATTATATTGAGAAAAAAGAAAATCTAAGTATTGCTCAACTATTTTCTGATAAGGGTGAGGATTATTTCCGCGAAAAAGAAAGTGAATATTTAAAACAGGTTATTGCCCGTTATCCGAAATCAGTAGTTTCTTTAGGCGGAGGAGCCGCTTGTTTTAAGAATAATATTACTCAAATTTTAAACGGAGGTACAGCTATTTATATTGAAATGCCTGCTGAGTCGCTGCATTATCGTTTGTCGCAATCAGAAACACAACGACCGCTACTTCAAAATAAAACTCTGGAAGAAAGTTTAGAATTTATTCAAGGCCTTTTACGTAAACGCGAGCCCTTTTATACTCAAGCGCATATTACTGTTAACGGCATTAATCTTACAACTGATAAACTAAAAGAAGCATTATCTTTGTTTATTGCTAAGCATTAAAAAATATCTTTTATTTACTATTCTCTTCTGGGAAATATCTTTTTTTTCATTTTCACAATTTGAACATGGGAAAAATTTTGGCGTTAGTTTCGGAGCAAATATTGCTGTAGGAAATCGTTTCCACCGAATGGGATTGGTTTTCCAGGGCTATTATTTTTATAATTTTGTTCAGATAAATGCTGAAGTTAGAGTTTATCATAGTATAAAAAATCTTGGTCCGCTGTTGGAATATAATGAGGCTGTAACTTCGCTAGGGGCTGTGATTGCTTACGGAAATAAACAAAACTATTTCAATCCGTTTTTAAATTCGGTTTCTAATCAAACTAAACATCGTTATAGTGTTGCTTATTCTTACAACGCCTATTTTAATAAAATAAAAACCAAGCAAAGTACAGGCACTATTGCTTTGCAATTTGGAGATATAAGTTTAATTGGGGAAAACGATTTATTTGCCCATCCAACTGTAGATAAGTTTCGTACCGGTGCTTTCCTGATTCAATATCAATATAAAAACATTTTTCAATCTGCTATAAATTGTACGATGTGGACTGGTAAAATGGGCAATTGTATTCGTGATAATAAAGAATTTCCATACGTTGGATATTTGGATACTGTTGGCGGTTTGTATACAAAATACTCTCATGGTTTATTAAGTGCACAGTTTAAATTAAATGTTGGTTACGGACAAAACGCACAACTTAATTTTGGTGCAGATGCTGAGCAGGTAAGAAATGCAGTTCAAAACCGTTTAATTCATGATATGATTTTTCTTCCTCGTAAATGGTACAAGCCAATTAATTGTCATATTCCGATGTTAGACAGAGAAGAAAATCAATATTTGTACAAAAAGAATCAAAAAATAAGGAAGGCCAATTTTTATTGGAATGCCTTTAGTAATGCCTCTTTGTTTTATTGAATCCCTCAAAATCAAGCCTTTTTTAAATTCATTTAGGAAAGCCCTTGAGTAAACTGTGCCTTCCAATGAGTTAAATCGAATACTTGCTTAGTATAAAAGAGGTAATTAAAGGCGAATTATTATATATTTATTATTTGATAGCCTCGTCTAATTTAAACTAACATCCCATGCTAAAAAGTTTAAAAATCTTTTTGATTTTTTTGATCCTAGGAACTACACTAAAGTCTTTTTCTCAAATGCCTACTTGTCCTAATGGTCTTGTGTATATGCACACAAGTCCGATAATGGTATATAATCCATTATTACCAATAAGCGCCACGAATCCAAGTAACACTGCTATTCCATTGGGAGGAACAGGCTTATCTGTTGGTCCGAATATATTTGCTCCTTTACCTGCTACAACTTATTTCACTACCATTGGCGGATTTTATGCTTATTGGAGTGGAGCGGCATGGATCACAACAACAGTTTCTACATCAAATGCGTCAGCAGTAAATATTGGTTCAGGCCCTGGTTGTTCTTATAATTTAGTTGGTGGTACCGGACAAGTTTATGTAACTAATGGATCAGGCCCTTCAACTTTATTGACTACTATTGGTTCTTTCGGAGGTGGCGGCCCTTATGATCTTGTGGTTGACAACTGTTGTAATTTTTATCTCTTACAAACAACAACTCCTCAGTCAATGACTATGTATAGCCCCTTAGGAGTTGCACTGTGTACTTATAACATGACTGGAATGCCAAGTATTTCGGCCGGAGGTGGATTTGCTATCGTAGGAAACCAAGTTATTGTAAGTAATACAGGTGGTTTGTATGTTGGAAATATTACTGGAACAACAATTTCATTTACTAACGTATCAACTAATAGTTATGGCGCAGGAGATTTTGCGAATTGTCCATTGCCTTGTGGTCCCTTAACCGCAACCGCTATAAATACAGCATCGAGCTCTCCTATAGGTTGTTCAGGTGGAACTGCCAATGTAATTGTAACATCTACTACAAGCCCTTTATCATATACTTGGTCTGGCCCTGGAATTGTTAGTGGTGTGAATAGTGCAACTGCGGTTGTAAATAAGTGTGGGGTATATACGGCGACCGTTACTAAATCCGGCTGCCCTCCAGCAACAACAGTTGTAACTACTAGTATAGCTTGTGTTACTTCTTTCACACCTGGAATTTCAGTATCAAATCCACTTACTTGTTTGGCACCTACCGCTGTAATAACAGCAACTCCAGGTCCCGCAGGATATACTTATACGTGGACTGGTCCAGGAATAGTTGGAAGTCCTAATACCGATCCGATTACCGCTAACGTTGGTGGAGTTTATACAG
>JAYTSW010000193.1:0-7107 GCA_043745425.1 Sphingobacteriaceae bacterium
TAAAGCCAAGTAAATAATTGCGACTCTTCCTTAAAATTCTCTAATCCTTTCCACACTTTAATAAATGTATTTTGCATCACGTCATCCGCATCATCATGATCAATCACAATTTTACGAATTTGCCAATACAATTTTTGCTGATATTTTTCAATTAGGTGATGCAAGGCCATGTTTCGGGAGCTTTCTTCCTTATACATTTTTAATATTTCCTCGTCTGAAATACTCATTTTACCTTAGTCAATACTTAAAACAAAATGAGTATTCAATATGACCTTTAAAAAACAAATTATATTCATATTAATAGTGCGCCACTTATAGTTAGACTGCGTTTTTGTCTATAGGTTTAATTCTGAAGGCTCAAAACCAATTACTATCTTCAAAACCAAATTCTTAATAACGGTATTTTCTCAATCAAAAAACGTGTTTTGAGTCCTTCAGGATAAAGATACGCTTTTTTAAAAGTAAAAAAATCCATTCATTTGTATTTACATGATAGAAAAATCATCAGAAAATTTAACCGAAACACAATGGGAAAACTCTCCAGAAACCCGACGTTGGGAGAATATGCACATTCCACTTTGGTTATTAAAAGATACCTGCTGGATGATGGAATGGCGCTGGCTTGGCGTTTGTATGATTGCGCCTACTGTTATAATGGCGATTTACATTTTATATAAATCAAAAGGGCATAACGAGTATTATGTAAATCTTGCCATTTGTTTTTGGATAACCGCCAACTCGTATTGGATGTGCGCTGAGTTTTTCGGTCACCCCGATTTAAAACATTTTGCAGCAATTCCTTTTGTGTTAGGGATGATAGCAATAACAATTTATTACATCAAACAATCAAAAATAAAAACCGATTTAAAGTCTTGAAATCAGTTCCTTCATTATTAGAGTCATTTTAGGTTCTTGCTCATTGGCTACTTGCTGAACTTCTTCATGTGTTACATTAAATACTTTTCCTTCAACACCTAAATCAGTTACAATACTCATTCCGAATACATTTAAGCCGGCGTGTTTGGCTACAATAACTTCTGGTACTGTACTCATGCCAACAACATCGGCTCCCATTCGCCACAACCAACGATATTCTGCTGGCGTTTCGAAACATGGTCCGGTTAAACCTGCGTAAACACCTGTGCTTACCTTAATATTTTTTTCTTTTGCAATAGCTAAAGCTAAATCAACTAATTTTTTATTGTACGTTTCGCTCATATCCGGAAAGCGTGGACCTAATTCATTTATGTTTTTTCCGATTAAAGGATTAGTGGGAAATAAATTAATATGATCATTAATTATCATTAACTCACCCACTTCAAAATTAGGGTTCATTCCGCCTGCTGCATTACTTACACAAATGGTTTTTACACCTAAGGCTTTCATGACTCTTACAGGAAATGTAACCTGATGCATAGTATAGCCTTCATAAAAATGGAAACGACCTTGCATGGCAACCACATGTTTTCCTCCTAAATTTCCAAAAATTAATTTTCCGCTATGGCCTTCAACTGTTGAGACAGGAAAATTAGGAATGGTTTCATAAGGCAAAACGTATTCAACCGTAATTTCTTTTACTAATCCGCCTAAACCTGTTCCTAAAATTATCCCGACTTCCGGAACAAAATTATTTGTTTTCTCACGAATACTTTTGGTGGTAAAATCTATTTGTTCTAACATATTTTAAAATAATCTCGTTAAATTCTTCTGCTTTATCTTTAAATGTAACTTCAACAGGAAGCACAAAAATATTCATTCTTTCGGCAATTGCCCAAATTTCCGGTAATTTCAATCGCATTAAATCTTTTTCGGTGGTCACAATAATTTTATTACCACCTTCAAAGGATTCATAATACTTCTGAATATTAGCTATATCCGCAATAGTATAATCATGATGGTCGTCAAACGGCAAATGGCTAACTCCCGCCGAATATTCTTTTAAATAGGTAATCATCGGTGCGGGGTTGGCAATGCCCGTAAATACTACTAAGCGATAACGAAACAAATCATTTAATGTGCTTAATTTTTCATTTACATTACTGATTGAATAAATATCTCCGTACTTCAAATAACTAAAATAGACATATTGATGCGGTAAAGGCTTTATGTCCTTAATCACATTTCTAATATCAACAGCAGTTGTTTTTTCGGGCGTTTTGCTTATCACAATTATATCGGCACGATGGATGCCTGATTTACTTTCACGTAAACGACCAACCGGCATTAAAAAATCGTTGTAATACAAATTTTCATATTCGCTTACTACAATATTTAAACCACATTTAATTGGGCGGTGCTGAAAGGCGTCATCCAAAATTATCAAGTGTGGCGATGGGTTGTGCTCTGCCAATTTTTTTACACCTTTAACTCTGTTTACTTCAACACAAACGGTAAGTTCAGGATGTTTTGTTTTATACAATAAAGGTTCATCACCAATATCATCAGAAGTGTTGTTATTGTCTGCTATTATATATCCGCTTGTTTTACGTTTATAACCACGACTTAAAGTTGCTAAATTGAATTCCGACTTCAACAAATTAATTAAATACTCAACGTGGGGAGTTTTACCACTTCCTCCTACTGATAAATTACCAACGCAAATTGTATGCTTAAGAGGGCTATAAGATTTTATAAAGCCTAAATCGTATAAACGATTACGGATAAATGTTACAAAACCAAAAAGCAGAGCTAATGGCAAAAGCGGTATTTTACTAAGTTCCTTCAAACTGTTTAAATATGAAGGTTTTTTTTGAGATAATCAAATCAAAATAAATGATAAAGTATGAAGTATATCTTTTGCAATTAGTTTTGAATTCAATAATTTTGGCTTTAAACATTTAAAATATCATTATGAAAAAATTAGCATTACTTTCAATACTCTTTTTGGGGATTACCCTCAAATCACAGGACGCTTCTAAAGTGTTTTCGGCAACTGAAATTGTTTGGTTTGGAATGGATTTTACCAAGGCAAAATTTGTTGGTCAGTTCGATCAAGGAATGGGTGCCATGCCCGCAACTGGAGGCGATATGCGCAATAAATGGATACCTCAATGGAATGCCTTGATACAAAACGAACAGCAAAATTTCGATTTTAAAAAAGCACTAAGTAAAGAGAGTATTTACTATGATATTGCTACTGTAAATACTTTAAATAGTAAAATTAATCCCGATAATTTAATGGAAGTAAATCCTGGAAAAATTGAAAAGTCGGAAATTGATGGAATGGTAAAAAAATATGCTTCAGCAGATAAAAAAGAAGGTGTTGGTATGGTATTTATTATTGAGAATTTTAACAAAGGAGCGCAAGTTGCCGATGTTTATGTAACGTTTTTTGATATAGCTTCCAAAAAGATTTTGATTTGCGAAAAAATGAGCGGTGCAGCTAAAGGAATTGGTATGAGAAATTATTGGGCGGGTGCCGTTAAATCTATCATCAAAGAATTGGGCAGCGGTACTTTTAAAAGCTGGAAAAAATAATGAAGTAGATTTACACAGTACTCCTTTCAGGAGGTATAAATCACTTCATTATTTATATTTATTAAAAAGACGTGTTAAAATTATCTCGTCTTTTTATTTTTGATATAATGAAGTATTACAAGGCTCCGGTGAGTTTTTAATTTGAACATGTCGCTTCATTAAAATTAAATATCATTTTACGTGCCCTAAAATTACTTCACTATATTTGCTTATGCTGATTCAAGATATTATTTCAGAAATAGAAAAATTTGCTCCACCTGCCTATCAGGAAAGCTATGACAATAGCGGATTATTAGTGGGGAATAAAGAAACCAAAGTGACCGGCGTATTATTGAGTCTTGATTGTATTGAAAGTATAATTGATGAGGCCATTTCGTTAAAATGTAATTTAATTATTGCGCATCATCCCATAATTTTTGGCGGATTAAAACGATTAAATGGAAATAATTACGTTGAACGCACAGTAATAAAAGCCATTCAAAACAATATTGCTATTTATGCTTGTCACACTAATTTAGATAATGTAAAACATGGTGTAAACGCAAAAATAGCTGAGAAATTAGGTCTTATTAATCTTAAAATTTTAGCTCCCAAAAAACAATTATTAAAAAAATTAGTGACTTACGTTCCCGATTCTCAAAGCGAAAAAGTAAGAAATTCATTGTTTGAAGCTGGTGCAGGAAATATTGGAAATTATAGCAACTGTAGTTTTAATATTAACGGAACAGGAACATTTAAAGGAAATGAAAACTCAGATCCTTTTGTTGGTGAAAAAGGTAAACTACATAAAGAAAACGAAACGCGAATTGAAGTGATTTTTGAATCTGTTAACGAAAGTGCTATTCTTAAAAATCTTTTTGCCAATCATCCTTACGAAGAAGTGGCTTTTGATGTTTATCCCGTGGAAAATACATATCAAAACGTAGGAAGTGGTATGACAGGCGAATTTAAAAAGCCCCTTACCGAAACCGAGTTTTTAAATCTTGTAAAAAAGGCTTTTCATTTAAAAGTAGTAAAACATACCCCTCTTTTAAACAAACCCATAAAAAAGGTGGCTTTTTGTGGCGGAAGTGGTAGCTTTTTAATCAAAAATGCAATAAACTCAGGTTCAGATGCTTACATAAGTGCCGATATTAAATACCACGAGTTTTTTGATGCTGAATCCAAACTGTTAATTGCCGATACGGGACACTTTGAAAATGAGCAGTTTACACCCGAGATTTTTTATGAACTAATTCAGAAAAAATTTACTACATTTGCAACCTATTTATCGAAAGTGAATACCAACCCGGTAAACTATTTTTAACTATGTGCGCAAAAATTAAAGAAAAAATCGACGCTTCCATTGAAGGAAAATTGCGTTCTCTTTACGAATTACAATTAATTGACTCTAAAATCGATCGCCTTCGTACTATACGCGGTGAGCTACCTTTAGAAGTTAGTGACCTTGAAGATATCGTTACAGGTTTAGAAACCCGTTTGAATAACGTTACTACTGAAGTTCAGGAAATGGAAAATCAGATTGAGGAGAAGAAACAAGCCATAAAAGATTTTACGGCTAACATTAAAAAATACGAATTGCAGCAAGGTAAAGTACGTAACAACCGTGAGTACGATGCTATCACTAAAGAAATTGAATTTCAGAATTTAGAAATTCAGTTAGCTGAAAAACGTAGTAAGGAAGCGAAAGCTGGTGTTGCTCTTAAATCAGATTTATTAGAGAAATCGAAAACTGAGTTTGAAGAACGCAGCAAAGACCTTAAAGTAAAAAAGAGCGAGCTTGATGAAATTATAGCTGAAACCGAAAAAGAAGAAGTTGATTTATTAAAAGAATCAGAAGTAGCTTCAGCAAAAATTGAAGACCGTTTATTAAACGCCTACAAACGCATTCGCGCTAACACTCGTAATGGCTTAGCTGTTGTTACTGTTGATCGTGATGCTTGCGGTGGTTGCTTTAATAAAATCCCACCTCAACGTCAGTTAGATATTCGTACCAATAAAAAAATTATTGTATGCGAACATTGCGGACGTGTTTTAGTTGACGGAACAATTATCCCAGACGAACAACCAGCTTAATCAAATTTCAAATATTAAAACCCCAACGAATAGTTGGGGTTTTTTGTTTTAGGGAACTTGAGTTTTATAAATAAATAATGTAGGTTTGATTATGGAATTTATCAGCGAGGCTTTAAGTAATTATAGCGAACAACATAGCGAAGCCGAATCTCCTTTATTAAACGAATTAAACCGCGAAACGCATTTAAAGGCTATGTCGCCCCGTATGCTTAGCGGGCACATACAAGGCCGTTTTTTAAGTCTTATATCAAAACTCTCAAAACCAAAAAACATTCTTGAAATAGGAACATATACCGGATATTCTGCGCTTTGTTTAGCTGAAGGTTTGGATGCAGACGGAAAACTGATTACACTTGACCCGAACGAAGAAACGAATACTATTGCCAATAAATATTTTCAACGCTCGACCTTTGCCAAACAAATTGAATTAAAAGCCGGCGATGCCACAAAAATAATCCCAGCTCTATCTCAAACTTTTGATATTGTATTTATTGATGCTGATAAACGTAATTACGCTTTATATTTCGATTTAATTATTGACAAAGTAAAAAAAGGCGGATTAATTATTGCTGATAATGTATTGTGGAGCGGAAAAATTTTGATGCCCGAAAACGAAATGGATATAGATACAAAAGCCATTCACGATTTTAATAAAAAAATAAATGATGATAAACGAGTTTCAAATTTATTGTTGCCCGTGAGAGACGGATTGATGCTTGTAATTAAGAATTAAAAAAACACGAAACCTAGAAACAAATTAACCTAGAAACCTACCAAACAAAATGATTATAGACTTAAGAAGCGACACGGTAACAAAGCCAACAAAAGCCATGATGGATGCCATGATGAATGCTGTAGTTGGTGATGATGTTTTTAATGAAGATCCGACAGTAATTGCACTTGAAGAAAAAGCTGCGAAACTTTTTGGTAAAGAAGCAGGATTGTTTTGTCCGAGCGGCACTATGACGAACCAGATTGCAATTAAAGTTCATACACAACCTGGTGACGAATTAATTTGTGATGTAAATTCTCACATTTATAATTATGAAGGTGGTGGTATTTCGTTCAATTCAGGCGTACAAGCCAAATTAATGCAGGGTGATCGTGGAAGAATTTCCGCTTCTCAAATTGAAAATAGTATTAATGGTGATTTTGATTGGTTAACCAGAACTTCATTGGTAAGTTTAGAAAATACAGTAAATAGAGCCGGCGGTTCTTTTTATACTATTGATCAAATAAAACCCATTCAGAAATTATGTAAGGATAAAAAATTAGCACTTCATTTAGATGGCGCGCGAATTTTTAATGCTTTAGTTGAAACAAAAGAATCAACGCAACAAGCAGGAGAATTATTTGACAGCATTTCCATTTGTTTATCAAAAGGCTTAGGAACACCAGCGGGTTCAGTTTTATTAGGAACAAAAGAGTTTATTAAAAAAGGAAGAAAAATAAGAAAAGTATTTGGCGGTGGAATGAGACAAGCCGGTTTTATTGCAGCGGCAGGAATTTATGCTTTAGATAATAACGTTACACGATTAAAAGAAGATCACAAAC
>JAYTSW010000194.1:0-26531 GCA_043745425.1 Sphingobacteriaceae bacterium
AGTTTAAACTACTTACTCAACATAACAAATGCCGCCCAATAAAACGGCTCTTTGTATTTTGTTTTTAATTGTTTTTGTGCTTGCGCAAAGGCTTGTTCTTTGTTTCCCGTCTTGCTATAGTTCTGGTAAAATAATGTCATTAATTCCATTGTGGCTTCATCACTTACGCTCCATAAACTCATAATGATGGATTTTGCCCCTGCAATTAAAAATGAACGCTGCAAACCAAAAACACCCTCGCCTTGTTTTACACTTCCTAATCCAGTTTCGCAGGCGCTTAATACTACTAAGTCTGTTTTATCTAAATTTAAACTCAGCGCTTCGTAAGCGGTTAAAATACCATTGTCGCCGTTTGTGCCTCTGTAATTTTCGTCAAATACATTTTCGCAATTTGCTAATAAAACACCGCTGCGCAATAATGGATTTTGTTTGGCAACCGTTACATCAACACCCAACACTTTATTTACTTCCACTTCGCTGAGGTCGGCTAAAAAATAACCATGTGTTGCAATGTGAAGTATGGAAGGCGATTTAATATTTTTTACTGCTGTTTCTGTTGCAGCTGCGCCAATCAATACAGTGTTTTGAACGCCTGAAGTGTTTAAAATTTTCTTAATGTTATTTACTTCTGCTTCTGTTCCCGGTAATTGATTAACAACTCCGTTTTTTCCATAAGAGGGATTACCAATTAAAAAAGCACTCGCTGGTTTTTTTGCAGTCGCTAAATTTTGTTTTACGGCTATAACATCTTTTGTGTTTCCTAAAAACGAAATGGTGTATTTGTCAATCAAATAAGCTCCGCTTGCATCTTTCAACGAATTAATACTTAACTGATGGTACAAACCGTCCAACGATAAATATAATTTCTTCACGCTTGTTAATTGCGCATCTAAATTTTTCCAGACTAAAGCGTAAGCCTCGTTCTCGGGTTTGCGATTAATAGTTTTATCACGAAATATTTTTACTGTTTCCTGAATTAACATCGCATCGCCTAATTCAACTAAGGTTGCTTTAGAATCTTTAATCACAACAGCAATGTATTTTGCTTTTCCTGTAAAGCCATTGTTGTATTCGTTTACTTCAACAATTTCAACAGCCGCTTCTCCTGCACCTAGTGCTTTTGAAATACTTTCGAAATTTGCGACACTGGTTGTTTTACTTTCATTGAACAAAGCGCTTTTTTGAGAAAGAATTCGTTCGTACTCATTCGCTTTGCTTTCTAAACTATCCACATTAATATGTTCTTCAGTTAATTCGGCTTTCGATAATTGATAAGCGGTATTCAAATGCTCTTTCGTCTCGAGCCAGTTAGTATAAGTGGATTGTAATTCTACATCTCCACTATTAGCAATAGCATTACGGATTTTAGACGACGTATTTAATAAAAAACCTTTTGTATTTACTAAGGTATTGTAAAGAGAATTAACCAAACTTTCATCTTTTCCATAATTCGCAATTACAAACGAATAATAACGATGTAACAAGGAATTGGTTTTTTCCCAATACAATGTTTTTTCATTATCGTTTAATGAATTAAAAAAGGTATTGATATAATTTTGTGTGTTGTCAATAACAATTTGATAATTCGCTTTCGCTTCTGCAATCTGATTATTTTGCCATTGCGTTAATGCTAAATCTTCTAACGACTGAATATAATTCGGGTGTTTCTCGCCATAAATTGTTTTTTTCTTTTCGACAACTGATTTTAATAATTCTAATGATTTTATATTGTTACCCGCATAACGATAGTAATTTCCTAAATCCTGCATCGAGGATAGAGTAGAGGGGTGACTATCTCCCAATTTACGTTTATCAATATCAACAGCACTCGTCAATAATTTTTCTACGTCAGCCGTTTTGCCCATTTCCATATACAAACCGGCGAGCCCGCGTTTTAAATGTGCTAAATCAGGATGCGCGCCTAATTTCTTTTCTTTAATAGCAATAGCTGATAAATATAATTTTTCGGCTTCAGCATATTTTTTTTGCAGACGTAAAATGTTTGCCTGATTAATTTGAAGTTTTATATAATTTGCAGAATTATTTTTTAAAATTTTAGAAGCATGTTCCATTGAAGCTTGCATATCCGTTTCAGCGACATTTAATTTCGCCATATCGGCGTGCGTCATGGCTAAATTGTTATGCACTAAAGCCTGACCTAATTCGTCATTGCTTTCTTTTAAAATAACGAGTGCCTCATTAAATTCTTTTTCAGCTTGTATGTATTCTCCTAAATCTTTTAATAATACGCCTTTGTTATTTAATGAAACAGCATACATGTTTTTATTGCTTTCATCTTTACGTAATTCTAAAGCCTGATCGTCGAATGGTTTGGCTTTTGTGTAACGTCCGTTTGCTTGATATAATAAACCTAAATTGCTTATTACCTGAGAATAATTTAAACCGCTTTTAATGCCGTTGCTTTCGTAAAAATATTTTGCTTGTTTGAAACTGGATTCGGCCAGATGAAATTTATTGGTAGCCATAAACATTTCGCCATTGTGGTTATTCGAATAAGCTTTATCTTCTGCCGAAATATCATTCCCGTCGTAAAATGTTTTGGCATTCAGAATTGTTTTGCCAATAGAGCTTCCTTTCTCAGTATTTTCAAACGTGCCGCTGTTATCAATAAACGAAATGGCATAATTAAAATTACTCTCGTCAAATTCTTTTCTAGATTTGTCCATAGACTCAGACAACTGGCTTTTGCCTTGATTCTTGAATTTATCAGCGACTGCATTGTCGGTTTGTTCTTTAATTTTATCTCTTAGTCCGCCCAAATTAATTTGCGCAAAATTTATTGTGCTAATGCAAAGTAACAAATGCAAAAGTGTAATTTTCTTCATAATTAAATTCTCCTCGGAATGAAGTCAAATTTGCTTCAAAAATTAACCTTAGCAAATTTGTACTTCATTCTATTTTAAATTGATTAATTCGTTTGTTTTAAGGAGCAAATCCATAAATAAGATTTTAGGATTGGCGTTACGCTCTATATAATAATAAGAGCCGTTAAATTCTTCCACTAGTTTCTCGTAATTTTTTTGATTGATGAACGGTGCAAATTTTTCTAAAAATTGTTTTTCAATCCCACCAAGGCGAACTAAATCACGAGAGCCGAAATTGAGCATTAAACAATCTCTGAAAATTTCCAATGAATAATGCAAAAATTGTTTTTGTTTTTCTCTTCCATTCGAAGCATTTAGATCAATCCATAGTAATGCTTTATCACAATCAAATTTTAAAGCCAGGCGCATGAAGGATTGAAAATGTTGCAAGAATGATAATTGGTCGTCGTTTTGTGTGAGTTGCTTAATAGCTTCATTAAAATTACCATCACACAAAAACGCAGCTTGCGTTGCGTTATCTTGATTCACACCAAATTTACTAATGAGAGCTTGAGAAATTTCTTTTTCCTGTAAGCGCGTAAACGGAATTTGCTGTACGCGTGAAATAATAGTTGCCAAAAGCGAATCCGGATTATTACAAACTAAAATGAACAATGTTTGCTCTGGTGGCTCTTCTAATACTTTTAATAATCTGTTTGCGGCCTCGGTGTTCATTCTTTCCGGCTGCCAAATTAACATCATTTTGTACATGCCCTCGTAACTCGTGTAACTTAACTCACGAATAATATGTCCGCTTTCCTCAACAGGAATAATGGGCTGTTTGTTTTCTGCACCCAAATAATCGAACCAATCGTTTACAGTTAAATACGGTGTTTCTAAAAACGATTCACGAAATTCTGTAATCACATCATTACTGCGCTTTACATCTTTTGATTTGGCTATTGGAAAAATAAAATGTAAATCAGGATGAACGAGTTTACTTACTTTCATACATGAAGGACAAGTTCCGCAAGAATCATTTGCTTGTTTATTCGTACAAAATAAATATTGTGCAAAAGCTACAGCGGTCGGTAAATTTCCCGAACCATCGGCGCCTGTAAACAATAAAGCGTGCGGCAAACGGTTATCGTTTACCATTTTTAATAAGCGATCTTTTACTTCTTTTTGTCCGACTATTTCTTTTAAAAACACGTAGTAAATATAGGGTTTTTCTTCCAACGGGTCATTCCGAACTTGTTTCGGAATCTTCTTGAAAGATGCTGAAACAAGTTCAGCATGACCTCATACCAAAGAATACATTTTCCCGGGATGAGATTTGATGACATTAGAAAATTCTAACTGTAGAAGCAAAGATGAAACTTTACTAATAGGAAAACTGCTGGAATAACTGATTTCATCCACGTGAACCTGCTTCTTATTGGTAAAGGCATTCACAATTTTTTGCTCTTCCTCATTAAGATTAAGCAATAAGGGAATTTGAGAAGTTTCTTTTTTTGTAGTTTTCTCTGTATCCCACCCCATAATGTAAAATAAATCAGCAGCACTTTCCATTAAAGAGGCGCGGTTCATTTTTATAAACGCATTACAGCCTTCACTTTGAGGATCATTAGTGCGACCGGGAAAAGCAAATACATCTTTATTATAACTGTTCGCAATTGTGGCTGTAATTAAACTGCCGCCATCTCGCTTACTTTCAACAACAACTAAAGCATCACACATTCCTGCAACAATACGATTTCTCTTGGGAAAATTAACCGCATCGGGATTTGTTTCACTTCTGAAATCCGTTAAAATACCACCCATTTTTTGCATTTTCAGAGCAATGGGCTCGTGTAACGAGGGATAAATTCTATCAAGTCCGTGCGCCACAACACCAACCGTATCCAAATCATTTTCCAATGCTTTTTTGTGCGCTAAAACATCAATACCATAAGCTAATCCGCTCACC
Source organism: Sphingobacteriaceae bacterium (assembly GCA_043745425.1). Classification (GTDB taxonomy): domain Bacteria; phylum Bacteroidota; class Bacteroidia; order B-17B0; family Aurantibacillaceae; genus JAHEYG01. The sequence continues at coordinate 4,795 of JAYTSW010000194.1, forward strand.
ACTAAAATGCCGCTGCCTTTTAATTCAGCAATAAATTTTTCAGTTAATTGTTTGCCGTATTCACTTGGTTGACGAGTGCCGACAACAGCAATAATTTTTTGAGCATTTAAATTAGCAGTGCCTTTATAGTATAATAAAATAGGACTATCACTACAAAATTTTAAACGATGCGGATAATCTTGATCAGTAAAAAATAAAGGTTGAACGTTATTATCTTCTATGAAACGAATTTCTTTTTCGGCTTCTTGCAGAACGTTTTTACCGTTAATTAAAGAGTTAGCAAGAAACTCTCCAACACCAGGAATTTTTAATAATGAAGATTTATTCGCCTCAAATACGGCGCCGGCGCTTCCGCAATACGCTAAAAGATTTTTAGCATGACTATCGCCAATTCCATTAACAAGAGTAAGGCCAATTTGATACAATAATTCGTCGGAAGGCATTTGTTTTAAAAATATTCTTTTATATATTGTGCTTTGAATTTAAAACCCGGAATGCACCACAAAATTACATTACTTTTTACAATTTGCTTTATTCTGTTAAAAATAAATTTTTACGGACAGGACAATGGCGTTATAAAAGGACGGGTAAAGGATAAGGGAGATGTATTGCCCGGGGTCATTATTTCGGTGGGACCAAAAACGGGAGCATCAACAGACATTAACGGAGATTATATTCTTTCCGTGCCGTCGGGCACTTACGCTTTAGAGTGCACAATGATTGGGTATAAAGTCCAAAAGCAAACGATAACCGTTGTTGCAGGCGATACTTTAAAGTTAAATTTCACTTTAGTTGATGGCAACACCATGTTAGAGGAAGTTGTTGTATCGGCTGGAAAATTTGAACAAAAATTATCAGATGTTACTGTGAGTATGGATGTAATAAAATTACAAATCATAGAAAATAAAAATACAACATCATTAGATCAAATCATGAATCAGGTTCCTGGCGTAACGGTTTCTGATGGTCAGGCGAGCATACGTGGTGGAAGTGGATTTGCGTATGGGGCGGGTAGTCGCGTGTTAATGATGGTTGATGAAATGCCAATGATAAGTGCTGATGCAGGCGATGTAAAATGGAATTATTTACCATTAGAAAATTTAGAACAGGTGGAAGTTATTAAAGGAGCATCATCTGCATTGTTTGGTTCTTCTGCTCTCAACGGTGTAATTAATATGCGCACGGCTTATGCAAAAGATAAACCTGCCACTTCTATAACAACTTTTGCAGGAGCTTACGATGCGCCAAAATCCCAATACAAATGGTGGAAGGGAACGAGTCAGCAACAACAAGGTTTAAATTTTTCGCACTCACAAAAAATTGGACAATTGGATTTAGTAATGGGCGGACATGTTTATAATGATGATGGCTACAGAGGAGGAATAGTTACGCAAACTTTAGGTGTAGGCACCAACACTACGACGTCTGATGTTTTAAAAACTGAAAACGAAAAGCGCGAACGATTCAATATTAATCTCAGATATAATTTCAAAAAAGTAACAGGCTTGTCAATAGGTTTGAATACAAACATGATGAATGTGGAAGGCGGACTTTTCTTTTTATGGAAAAATGCTGATAGCGCCTATTGTCCGAATGACATTCAGAAATATAAAAACAAACGCTTTAATATTGATCCTTTTGTAACGTATTATTTTGGTGAAGGCAATAAACTAAGTTTACGTAATCGTTATTTTCTTACTGTTAATACTAATGATAAAAACCAAGAATCGACGGCTGAATTATATTACAATGAATTGCAATACCAAAAACAGTTTAAGAATAAGCTTACGATTACAACAGGCGCTGTATTCATGAAGCAAAATGTTTTTTCTGATTCGTTATTTGGTAGACATACAGGAAAAAATTATGCGGGGTACATACAGCTCGATAAAAAAATAAAACGATTAACAGCGTCCTTTGGTCTACGCGCCGAACGTTATGAGGTGGACACGGCTTATACGCGCGGGTATTTAAAAATTGGAAAAAAAGAAATCAAAAATTTAAAATTTCAACCTGTGATGAGAGCAGGATTAAATTATCAATTATTTACATATACATTTTTACGGGCATCATACGGACAAGGTTATCGTTTTCCTAGTGTAGCAGAAAAATTTATCAGTACCGGAGTGAGTGCTTTAAAAATTTATCCGAACCCATCCTTGCAACCCGAACGAGGATGGAGTGCAGAAATTGGCGTGAAGCAGGGTTTTTCTATTGGAAAATTTAAAGGTTTTGTTGATGTGTCGGGATTTTGGATGGAATATCATAACATGGTTGAGTTTTCATTTGATTTCTTCTTACCAAACGGACAGAAGCCCGACTTAACAACGCCGCTTCAAACGTTGCTTGATCATGCAGGTTTTAAATCTCAGAATATGGGTCGCGCACAAATTAAAGGTATCGAAGCATCGATTAATGGTGGAGGGAAAATTGGTCCGGTTGGAGTTGCCTTATTTACCGGGTATACTTTTATCGATCCAATTAATCCGGATTATAATCCAAGTGTAGATACCTTAGGCCTTCCATATTTAAATGTTTTAAAATATCGGAATCGTTATTTATTTAAAAATGATATTCAATTAGACTATAAAATATTTTCAATTGGGTTTAGTACGCGTTACCAAAGTTTTATGGAAAACATTGATCGCAAATTTAACGAGAGTTTATTACACGATGTACAAGCAGGATTTGATTATTATGCATTCACATATGTTTTACCTGGCCTACCCAAATATCGCGAGAAAGACAGAAGAGGTTCATGGGTTCACGATTTAAGAATTGGATTCCAGGTGTTGAAATGCTTGAAAGTTTCTTATATCGTAAATAATTTATTTAACGAAGAATATAGTTCTCGTCCCGGCGATGTAAGGCCACCACGTTTTCATTCTGTTCAGTTAATGTTAAAGGTTAACTATAAATCTAAAAAGAAAACTGCTTAAGCGGCAGCCACACCTTTCCTGTATGTTTTAAAAGAAAAAACGAACTCACAGAAAACTCTGCGCTGAATGATTTTGTTTTGTATTCGTCGTTCGCTAAATAAAAATCTGCCTTTTTTAAATCGCGGAAGGCAATTGTAACGTGAGGATGATAAGCCCTCTTATCTTCGTATTGATTAAAAATATTTAAATTACTTTTTATGTGGAAGACTAATTCTTTTTGTAAAGTATTCAGCGTTTCGTTTGCAACAACATCAATAAAAATAACTTTTGGCTCAAAGCAGGAATAATTTTTTAATTGAACGGTAACGGAAGATGAGAATTTAAACTCAGAAATTTTTTGAATTAAATGTTCTTCTTTTTCCTCTTTCATTTCAAAGGGCATGTGCAGTGTAATGTGGGAGGGAGAGCGAAGCGAGCTTTTGTTATTATACTTTTGTGAAATTTCCAGTTTTACTTTTTCAACTTCAGCAAAAACCGGTTCAGGAGGAATGATGGCTATAAAATATTTTTGATTCATTTATACGCAAAGTCCAATCACCAACACATCATCTACTTGCTCTAAGTTTCCTCTCCAGTTTTCGAAAGCGATTAATAGTTTTTCGCGCTGTTCTTCAGGAGGTAAATGATGAACGGATACAAGGAATTTTTTCAGTGAATTATATTTGAATTTTTTTCCTTTCGGTCCGCCAAACTGATCGGCATAACCATCAGAATATAAATACACGCAATCACCTTTTTGTAATTGTAATTTGTAATTGTTGTAATTATCTGCAACCCCGTCTAAATTACTTCCTATCGGAAATTTATCAGCTTTTATTTCGAGAAGGTGCTCTTCAAAAAAGACTTCGTTTTTTGTAATGGGTTTGTATGACGAAGAAATATTTTTTCGAACCACCCATAAATTATTGAATGCGCCAGAGTATTGTAATTCTAATGTTTTTGGGTTGTAAGAACAAAGAGATAAGTCCATGCCGTCTTTTATACTGTCGGTATCACCACTCTGTCTTAAAGTATCTGTAACCCCTGAATCTAAATGTTTTAAAATGTCGGAAGGTGTGGTTAAACCTTTTTCTTTAACAGCCTGATTCAATAAATTTAAACCCACAACACTCATCATAGCCCCGGGCACGCCGTGGCCAGTGCAATCAACGGCGGCAAACATTACCATTCCGTTTTTTTCTTCCATCCAATAAAAATCGCCACTCACAACATCTTTCGGTTTGTATAATACAAAAGCGTTGGGCAATAACTGCTTCACCATTTTGTCGGGAGGAAGAATGGCGAGCTGAATGCGTTTGGCATAATTAATACTATCAGTAATTTCTTTTTTCTGATGAACAATTTCATCATTTTGGTGCTGTAATAATTTATTGGCTTTTTGTCTGTTACGATTTTGTTTCAATAAAATAACGGCAACTACCACAACAAATAAAATACCGATTGAAGCAGCAATTAGCCAAATACGCGAATGTTTGGCTTTTAAATCTGTAATTTCTTTTTCGGCACCTAAGCGTTTTAATTGCTCTTCTTTTTTACCCGTTTCATATTTCACTTCCATTTCAGTAAGCTTATCAACCGATTGGATAACACTTAGTGAATCTTTAAGTCGATTACAGCCGGCATATAATTGTGCGGAAGCTTTATAATCGCCTAAATAATAATGAGCAAATGCTCTTGAGCTTCTTATATCCATTCGCAATTGAAGATTATCTTGTTCTTCTTTTGCAGCAAGGATTAAGTAATAAAGCGCCGTTTTATAATCTTCTACTTTGTTATAATAAACTCCAATGTTATATAAATTACCGGCATAACTTATTCTGTTACCCGACGCTTTAAGTCTTGGTAAAACAATATTTGAATATTTATTTACAGAATCAGTAATTTCTTTGTCCAAATAATTTGTAAGAATATTTCCGTACACACTTGAAACAAACTCTTTGTCTTGCTCTGTTTTTCCTGCTTTTTGAAGCGTTCTTAATATTCTATTGCAGTAATAATTGGAGGAGTCGTATTGTTTTAATTGGTTAAGCACAATAGCTATATTACTTTCCACTAAACACACCTTAACGTTGTTGTTAGTTGCATAACATAGGTCTAATGCTTCACGATAACTTTTCAGCGCCATCTCATTTTTCTCAATGTCCTTGTACACATTTCCTATTGCATTAAGAGACTCAATTGTTTTAATAGCGTTGTGAAGTTTTTCGGCAAGTAATTTATTAGCAATAAAATCTTCCAGAGCAGAGGTTAAATTTCCTATGAAATAATTGGCTACTGCCTTACGAAAACGACTACTATATTCTAAGGTATCGTTTTTAATGGAAATGGATAATTTAAGCGCCTCTTCAGCTTTAGATTTTGCAAGAACAGCGTCGATTTGGGTTAAACTATCAGACTCGCTATTAAGTTTTAATATAGCCTTAACATTATTTTGCCCAAAGAGAGTTTGAGAGCCAAATACAAACACAAGAAAAATCAACGCCGCCTTAATGCTGACAATCAAGCTGTAAAAAAAAGTAATAATTCTCCGCATTGTTTTATAAGTGAAAATAAAGATATAACTTTATACTATCATTCTAAAACAAAAAACACTATGTTAAGTTCAAAAGTTATAAATGCCCTAAACAAGCAAATTGAGTTAGAGGCATCATCATCACAATATTATTTGGCTATGGCCAGTTGGGCAGAGACTCAAGGCTTAAATGGCATTTCAGCATTTTTATATACACATGCTGATGAAGAGCGTATGCACATGCTTAAATTAATTAAGTTTGTTAACGAGCGTGGCGGACACGGATTGGTGCCTGCTTTAAAGCAACCGCCTGAAAGTTTTAAATCGGTAAAGTATATTTTTGAAGAAGTATTAAAACACGAAATAAAAGTGACTTCAGAAATAAACAAACTGGTTGAAATTACATTGAAAGAAAAAGATTATACCACTCACAATTTTTTACAGTGGTATGTGAGTGAACAAATAGAAGAAGAATCTTTAGCACGTCAAATTGTTGACAAATTAAAATTGGTTGGAGATGATAAAGGTGGTTTGTATTTCTTCGATAGAGATTTAGAAGGTATTGCCGGAAAAGCATCCGGTGGCGCTAAGTCAGAAAAAGGAAAAGCTTAATTATTAAAAACGTAAGCGCCCTTTGCGTTTATACTATATTTAGCCGGTGTTTTATTTACTTCGAAGTAAGTAAAGCCCGGCTTTAAATTTTTCCAAAAATTATTTTTACCCTCGTTAAAATTTCCTTCCAAAAATTTAATATTTTCGTCGGTTAATTTACATGGATAAATTTCTATTCTTGGCGAGGTATTGTTGTTTTTCGCCTCAACACAAAGCATATAAACATCTTTTACCGGTTCGTCTTGCAAGGGTATACAACCAATGGTTACACAGTTGCCATGAATCATAATGTCTCCACCAGTACGTTTACCAGCCACTAAAATTTTATCACTTTTGTTAGGATAACCAACTTTTAAAGCTAAAAAATATGAGCTGTTTGGATTAAATGAAGTAATATCATAAATCCCTTCCGGAACCTGATAATCGCCTTCTTTGCGTTTTGGTCCGAGCTCACCACTGGAAGCACAAATGGCTATTTTTTTAAAGAAAGTGAATTTTACGTCAGACTTATTTTTGACCCACAATTCCAACTCTTTCTCTTTTTTGAATATGCGAATAAATACCTCTAATGAAGAGGCGTTTACTTTTTTGGCCTTTAATTCTGCTTCAAGCCCAGCCCATTTAGTGGAATAAGCGTCTTTTACCCGTTTATTTTTCATTTGTTGGACTTTAAATGAGCTATTTTCCTGCGAAAAAGCTGGATTTAACAATCCCAAACAAACTAACAATGCTATATTAATAATTGCTTTCAAACGCGACAGAGTTGCTTGTTTTTTGAATTAACTTTATACTAAAGTAAAATGAAATTTTTAAAACTCATAAAGAACAAATACCTTTTAACAACAATTGGCATTGTGGTATGGTTACTGTTTTTCGATAAGAACGATGTGTTCAGTCAGACCGAGTTAATTGGAAAATTAAATGAATTAAAAGCCGATCGTAATTATTACATAGCTGAAATAGAAAACAACAAACGCGAAATAGAAGAATTAAAGACGAACAAAAAAAGCTTAGAAAAATTCGCTCGAGAAAAATACCACATGAAAAAAGATAACGAGGATGTTTACGTTATCGTAAAAAAATAAATTGTGGATCTCAAACATTTCAAAAAACAATCCGAACAACTTAGAAAAGAAAATCTAAAGTTTTTTAATAAACTTAAATTACGCAAACCAAAAAATCTGGATGATGTTTTTCACGAAGCTCACGAAGAGGTGTTTGCTAAAACAGATTGTTTAACTTGTGGCAATTGTTGCAAAACAACATCACCTATATTTTATCAGAAAGATATTGAACGCGCCTCGAAAGCCGTAAAATTAAAACCAGGAAATTTTATTGAAAAATATTTACGATTGGATGAGGACAATGATTACGTTGTGCAAACGGCGCCTTGTCCGTTTTTAAACCCCGATAATTATTGTAGCATTTATGATGATCGTCCAAATGCTTGCCGAGAATATCCACATACTGATAGAAAAAAAATACAACAGGTTTTAGATTTAACTTTTCAGAACACCATGGTTTGTCCGGCCGTATTAAAAATTACTGAACAAGTAAAACGAAAATTAGAATTATGATTTAGCGGCTTTAAACACCTGCTGCATAAATTCTGAAGCAAACACAAAATCGTACATTTCTTTATTGGTTACGCTTAAAATTTCTTTTGATGTTCCCGTCCACCAATTTTTTCCTTCGTGAATAAACATTATGTTTTCTCCGATTTCAAGAACAGAATTCATATCGTGTGTAATCACAATAGTGGTGATGTTATATTCTCTAGTAATATCCTGAATTAATGTATCAATAATAATAGATGTTTTTGGGTCGAGGCCCGAGTTGGGCTCATCACAAAATAAATATTTAGGATTATTAGCAATGGCGCGGGCTAATGAGGCTCGCTTTTTCATACCTCCACTTAATTCGGAAGGATATAATTTATTTCTTCCTTCTAATTTAACGCGTTCTAAACAAAAATTTACACGGTCGAGTTTTTCTGCTTTAGTGAGTTGAGTAAACATATCTAAAGGAAAGCGAACATTTTCTTCTAAAGTTTGCGAATCAAACAAAGCGCCAGCTTGAAACAACATGCCAATTTCTTTACGGATTTCTTGTTTTTCCTTTGGTGGTAAAGTGGGAAAATTTTGCCCTGAATATAAAATTTGCCCCGAATCAACATTATGTAATCCTACCATTAATTTTAAAACAGTTGTTTTTCCGCAACCACTTTCGCCAATCATTAAATTAGTTTTTCCAGGATAAAAATTAAACGACACATCGTCAATTATTTTCCGGTCGCCAAAACTTTTGGATATGTTTTTAATTTCAATCAATGCGCCAAAAACAATTGCGTTAAAATTAAATTGAAGATTAAAATCAAAATGCTTGTAATTACTACCGCACGTGTGCTTGAAGCTCCCACCTCTAAAGCGCCGCCCTTGGTATAATATCCAAAATAAGAGGCTACAGATGTAATTAAAAAGGCAAACACAATAACTTTAGTAAATGAATAATATAATTTCCAAGGTTGAAACATTGCCTGAATTCCAAAAATATATTCGTAAGAAGTACAAGCGCCCGATGAGATTCCCATTACATAACCGCCTAACAAACCTAAAAACATGCTAATTGCAATTAAAAAAGGGTTAATAAACATGGCAGCAATAATTTTGGGTAGAATTAAATAGCCGGCAGAGTTTACGCCCATAATTTCAAGCGCATCAATTTGTTCAGTTACACGCATAGCGCCAATTTCTGATGCGATGTTTGAACCAACTTTTCCTGCTAAAATTAAACTTACAATGGTTGGACAAAATTCAAGTAACATCGATTCGCGGGTAGCAAAACCAACAGCGTATAAAGGAATCCAAGGACTTGAAAATCCAAAGGCACTCTGAATAGTTATTACCCCTCCCATAAATACAGAAATGATACTAACGATACTTAAAGAGCCAATGCCAAGTGAGTTTATCTCGTAAATAATTTGACGACCATACACAGAGAATTTTTCAGGTTTACTAAAAACCCTGAATAAAAGCATAAAATAGCGACCAATATGAAAAAAAAGCGTCATTTAATAATGATACTAAAGTACTAAATTATATCTTTGATATATATAAATACTGCCAATGAAATCAATTTTAAAAAACCGAATTTTCTTTATCGCAATTTTATTGATTTCAGCCATGGCTTTGCAGGAATGTAGGGCAAATAAATGTGATGGATGCCCTGCTATGAAGAAAAAAGTGAGAAAGCAGTCTAAAGGCTCTATTTAAAAACAAGGCGTTTAATTTTACCATTTAATAATAGCGCCATCACGCATCCGAAGCTATTCGCAATTACATCATACCAATCGGCACTACGATCACTAAACATTGTGGCTTGCATTATTTCTAGAGAGCCTCCATACATCACGCACAGGATAAAATAAATATAGGCGAGGGTTTTTGCTTGACCATGTGCGATGACTGCAATCTCCAGTAATCCCAGTAAAGTAAAAAAAATACCAGCGTGTACCCATTTATCAAAACTTAATAGTTCGAGCCAACTAACGGAAGGAATAAATCGGCCGGGCATTGAACAAAGTCCAAAAATAACCAAGGCCCAAATAAAAGCGAGTTTGTAAGAATGATTTTTTAGTAGAGATATAATCATAAAAAAACCGTCCCAGAAATGGGACGGTTAATATTGGTTTCGGTTCAATTAAGCGCCTATTAATTTTTTGTATGCATCGGCCGACAATAATTCATCTAACTCTTTAGGATTAGTTATTGTAATTTTAATAATCCACCCTTTTCCGTAAGGATCAGCGTTAACGCTTTCAGGAGCTGAATCAATATCTTTATTTGCTTCTAATACTTTACCAGATATCGGCATAAATAAATCAGAAACGGTTTTAACAGCTTCAACTGTACCAAATACTTTTTCTTTTTCAACTGTTTCGCCTAAAGTAGAAATATCTACATAAACGATATCACCTAATTCTTTTTGTGCAAAATCAGTAATACCAATTGTAGCTTCGCTACCGTTTACTTTTACCCACTCGTGGTCTTTGGTGTATTTAAGGTCTGCCGGAAAATTCATAATTGTTTTTTTACAAATGTATAAGTTTTTTAGTATTTACAAATGATTTTATTGGAGATTAATACGTAAGCTGAATCCGGCATTGGTATTAGAAGTCGGGAATGAAGCCGAAGTCTGAGGGGTTGTCCTAATCCAGTCATAAAACAAGCGTAAGTTGATATTCTGAGTTAACTGATAATCAATGGCCGAACGCAGGGTAATAATATTAGTACCTCCGGTAGGCGTGCTAATCTCGTCTACAATTCGCCTAATAACAGAAACATTTCGTCTATAACTCAAGTCAATTTTAATATTTAAATCACTTTGAAGCGGTTTACCCTGAATCGTTAATCTCTTAATAGTTAATTTAGGATAACGGTAACCTACACCAATAACATATTCTTGTCCTTTCGTTTCAATAATTTGTGGACCCGTAAAGTTTAGAGTAACGGTTTTATCACGTTTAATTTCGAAGTTACCTTGCCATCCTGGTTTCACAAACTGTAAATCCACTTTAATTAATGGCACAAAGCCTTCACTAATAACTATAGAAGCAACGTTGTAATAGGGCGTAAAGTTAGCGCTCTCGGCGGTTCCATTAATAACAGGATTTTGTACTGGCGAACGCGAAATGGCATTGTTACTATTACCGTTATCAGGGATAAATAATAAGTTATTCGAATAGCCTCCAATAGTGTAATTAGATTTATAACTATGACGCAATGTAATAGCTCGGAATATTTTTTGTAACGATTTTATTTTTCCTAACCCATCCCAAGTAATAGTCCAGTTAGGCATTGGCATGCCGGGGAAAATATGTTTTGTGCCGTAATTTCTTATTTTTCTTCCGGTGTATGTTTCGTAAAACGCGCCCATTAAAACGTCTTGTTGTGTTTGATTATAACCATCGTAATAAGGTTTTCCTAATCCATTTGTTTGTAACCCTGATGAGTTTGCGGCATTCGCCTCACTTAATTGTCGTGCATAATCCTGACGGGCAATTAAAAACTCTTCAAACAAATTAGATTGTACGCCCTTGCCTTTATCTGTAAATGATTTTCCTAGTGAGAAGACGCTAGTTGTAAAGTTTCCTGTTTCGTTTTTACTTTCATCAAATTTATACGTGTTGGATATAGAATCCCAACGCATAAACTCAGTTAAGTTATTGCTCTTGGTTTGTGAACCATTAAGTTCTATTTTCAAACTACCGTGTGGCTCAATGCTAGTTCGGTAGGTGATGGTTTGCGATTTGTTTCTTGTATAAGGCGTTGTTTGATTTGGATTCAGCGTTAACCATCCCTGTTGTAAAGCGTATGGCCTAATGTCATCTTGTGAACCCGCAATAAATGGTAAACCGGGTGCGCGGTTGTCGCTCCAATCCATACCAAGATATTCTGATTTTGGTTTAAAGTTTGGCATACCCGTTCCGTTAGTTTGTTGTAAAACCAAGTTTACAGTTTTAATCATCATAATGCCACGTGCTAAAAACTCACCAATGTCTTTAAAGTTACCAGAGCTCTTAACGTTTTCTTCTGGTATTGAATCATTGCCCGCTGTTTTTTTACTTTTTCCTGTTGGTTTTTTATTGGGTGTTATTGATGACTGACCCGTGTTTATTCTTTTGAAGTAAGGAATTTTATTGTACAAGCTAATCATGTTAAGATTACCCGTGTAGTTTTTCGAATTTGTATTTTGAATAGTATTTCCAATTTGGTCATTGGCAGCAAATGGTTTTCTTGACCACGTATAAGTTCCACCATAGCGATAAGACAATGTAACGAAATCAAGAATTGGAATTTTGTTTAACGGAACGCTGTAATTAATATTAAATTGTTGACGGAACATTGTGTTTACCCCAAAGCCTAATAAATTCTGCTTAACAGTATCTTTCTTTTCTCTTGTGTCAATAGCGCCATATGGTTCTAAAATCCTGCCATCATTGTTAGCTGTGTAATCAAACTTAAGGGCCTTACAAAAATCCCATCTGAAATCATAAATCCGAGAAATCAAAAACTGCTTATTAAACTGTGTAAGCGTACGGTCATCAGTATTCGTGTAAAAACTTGTAATGTCACGATTAAGTAATTCAGAATAATTTCTTGTCACATCCATCGATACGCCGAATCGACTTGGCAAAGGCATTATATTAAAATCTTTAATCAACGCGAACCATTTGTTTTCGAATAGTTTCATTTTGTTAAACGGCTTCCATGCTTTAGGCTGCAGTTGAAAACCGTAAGTTACGTTTGCGCGATATTGTTTTAAAAGATTGTGGTGGATATTTACGTTACGTTTATACATTTCAGTATAGGCATAGGTAATTGAAAAATTAGAAATATCCCAAGGCATTGGTTTTGCTGTGGCCTTTTTTAATCCGTCAATTCTTACGTTTGTAAAGTTGATGCCTTTTCGTTTCGTATAATCTAAAGAGTTAAATTTTAATTTTTTAATTTCTGAGTCAGAAAAACTACTGTTTGATTTTAAATTATCTAATATAACATCGGGTTCGTATGGATTAAATAAAGGTCTGATGCGGGTCTCTCCGTACGAATAATAAACAGGCAAACTTACTTTCCATTTTGCAGGGAAAAATTTACCAATCTGAAACTGCGATGTGAAATCCCAATTCAAAGTTGTTTCTTTACTTCGCTCATTAATTTTCTTTTCTACACTTCCGAAAAACGGTTTACTGTAAGTTCCTGCCAACGACACCTGACCTAAATCAGCAAGCTTAGCTTGTACCCTGCCTGTTGTTGCCCAACCGCCTTTATTATTAAAATCAGTTAAGCGTAATTCGTTTACCCAAACTTCAGCACTATGCGCCTGCGCACCGTCATCTTTCGGATTACGAATACCAATCATTATACTTTTCACTCCGCCTAAATTTGGATTACCAACTACGGTGATGGTGTTATTACCTGAAGCTATTGAATAAGGTTTTTGCGTTAAGGTTAAATCTTTTCCTGTTGCAACATTTCTCGTTTCTTTGGCGCTTGTTAATTCATCAAAAGCAATATTTATTTCGTTAGCACCGGGCCATACAATAGCTTTATCATTCTCGTTATTTGGATCGTAATATCCTGGAGCGGTTAATTGTAATGGAATTTCGTATTCATAATAATTATTGTTGTAGTCAGTTCCTAAGCGAATAAATACGGTTAGGTCGCCATCGTTTAATGGATTTAATCCTAATTTTTCACCGTGAACAAACATTTTAATATGTTTAAACATACGCATGTCTTGCTCAAGATTTCTGTAAACAGCGCGGCTATCACCATCTTTTAAATTTGTTGTGCGTAATTGTAAAGCTTGCTCGTTTTGTAAAACTAAATTTGTTGTTTGAATATTTTGCTGTTGTTGAATGCCTGGAGGAATTACATAATTCACCGGAATTTTTTGTCCGTTTTCCTGAACGCTCACTGCTGATACGTCGAACGAAGTACTGTTGTCTTCGTTTCCTAAAAACTCACCTGGCTTAGTTAAATCAAATTGATAACGGCGCCAGTCGGCACGAACCATTTCTAAACGCGCCATACGTAATACAACAGGCTTATCAAAACCTTTCATGAAAACGCGCATAAAACGAATGGAGTTGTAGCCTTCAATACCGCCAATCGCATTTTCGAATTGTGTAACTGGCACTTTAAACTGATACCAGCGTACTGTTTTTTTAAGACCCTCTATATCACCTGTTCCTTCAAATGAGTTTACAATAAAATTGTTTCCAACATTATTTGGGTCTAAATCTTGTTTGGAAATTTTAATGTGGTACTGATAATAATTTTCTGTTTCGCTTAAGGTGTTGTCTTTGTTTATATCTTCAATGTTCGGGTTGTTAGAACCAACGGTTGAGTACCCTCCGGCATTTTGACTTTGGTAACGCTGTGGTGTTGGTGTATTGCCTTGTGAGTTATTATAAAATCTGTAGCGGTCTAATGTAAATTTGTTGTCGCTATCGTATTTATCATCTCTGAAAAAATTATAATCATCTGAAGACGGATCTGTAAGAAACTTTTGGTTTAACTCAGCGGCAGCGCTAAAACTAGGAAGTGCTTGCATGGCAGCCAGAGCCGCACCAAATTTAGTGGTCTCAACATCGTTATCCATCCCGTCGTAACCAACGTCTTGCTTAATTCGATCGGTCTCATCAGTAGAAAATGAATTGGTAATAGGAGGCAGAGTAGGACAAACACCAATATTAGTTGAAACAACAGGTAAATTGGATGTATTAGCAGAGTTTCCTGGGATTCCATTTTCGTAAGCCATATGGCCGTCTTTTAAAATATCTTCCGATACGTTACCGATGTTAATGTACAAATCTCCAGCAGGCGTATTATTTTTATCCATGTCAGGATGGGTTTTCACATCATAATCATCATTGAAAGGATCCATTAACCAAAACTGAATGTACTCGATATTGGCCGCTTGAAAATCATTTGTTTCTAAGCGACGCATAATACCACCCCAACGACTTATAGGATTATTTAGTTTTCCGGTAGCGCCGTCGGCCCCCGCACTAATTCCGCCTGTTGGCAAAACGTCTAAGTTGTATGGGCCGCGTTCTGCAGGATAAAAACCTAAATCTAAAACAGGAAGCACAACGGGCTGACCGTTAGGTGGTGTTTTGCCTGGAAATAATTCGGTTTCTAAAACCTGACGGTATAGGTTATTTGAATACACATTTTTATTATAATTTCCTGGAGTTACACCAGATTGATTTCTTGTTAAGGAAGGATCAATAGTGTACCAGTTAAATCGCGCTCTATTTTTTCCAATATCAATGTCGTCGTTTTTTGCAGCTTCCGGAAATAATGCGGGCTGACCTTGAGGGATACTGGCAAGGTACCAGGATTGTGGACTACGAATATCAATAATAGAAATACTTCCCTCAAAATCATCAACGTAAGAATTTCCCTTTTTACCAATAGCGCTGGCATTACCGGGAATTAACTGAGCATACTCTCCTTGTGTGGTAATACTGCTCATTTCTTTCGTGTTGATTAGGGGAATACGATCAATCACACGCGTTAAAAAAGGAACCTCCGTTTTGTAATTATAATCTAAACCATAAATAATATTTGATACAGGCTCATCGCCGGTACTTACTTTTTGTGTTACCGGTTTTTCTGAAAAACGAAGAAAACTTCCGCCTAAAGTTAAATCACGATTCACTTTAAAATCTAAACGTGTACCCATTAAACTTTTTTGCTGAACGTTAAAGAGTGAATTACTTTCAACCGAAACCTTAATTTGAGCACCGCTGTTTAAAATGCTTTCGTTAATAATTTTTACGCGACCTAAAGTATAATCAACGGTGTAATCTGTGTTTTCGGTAAGGCGCACGCCGTTAGCGGTCACAACTACTGCCCCTTGAGGAATGTTAAGCGCATTCAAAGATATTTCGGAACCGGACGCGGATTTGTAAGAGCCCTTTATTTTATAGCGATTTTTTTCTTGCAACTGCTGAGCAGAAACGCGGGTTGAATCGTATAATTCTTGAAACAAATATTTATTTGCTGCAGGGAAATCATCAGCTTGATTGAATTTTGATTTTAAGGTTGAACCAAAGGGCTCGATGGTTGTAAAGTAAATTCTTCCGTTAGCGGGATTAATCGTGTATCCAGGTAAAAAGTCAAACACGCCATCCGAAAATCTGTCACCGTTAACACTTAATTTATCACACTCTAACACTCTGATTAATTGCGTTCCGTTAATAGCCCCGTATGGGATATAAGGAATATCAACACCTGTTTCAATGTTGTTGTAATAGACATTACACTGAAAATCCTGTTGGTTAAGGTTATAAGCCCCCAATGAATAAACGTTTTTCATCATTAAATCCCATGTATTATATTTTACACTTACGCTCACGGGCTTTAATAATTTTGCGAATAAAGCTTTGGTATTATCAGTTAACTGATCACTGAACTCGCCCACCTGATACGTTTTACCGTTATAAGTAAATTGAAACGTTACCGCCAAAGCCTGATCATTATTAAGCGTTTGATTTAATGAAATAAAACCTAAACGATTGTTCAATGTATATTCACTGGTGTTTAATTTTCTGGCGTTACTTATTATATCGAAATCGCGGCCCTGGATCATGTATTGTCCGGTGGTGTTACAGCTATTTGTAACAAAAGTAGAACTAGCTAAAGCTGAAGAAGCTTGTGAACTTTGACGGTCTTTTAATATACCCGTTGATGTATTGGAGATGATAGAATATAAACTGTTTGCTCCATTATGCGGAATCACGTCAGCACTGTCATAAATTTGATAGTTAGTATTGGTTATACAACCACTACTTGGTTTAAAGAAAGTTTGTACGTGGGTACTGTCCTCACCCAAATCTTCAAAAGCAACAATGTTTCGGGTTTGTTCTGTATTACCAGTTTGGTTTAAAAGATAAACTTCTACTTTAGTAATTACGATTGGTGTACTTACAACTGGCAAAGTTGCCATCCAAGCGTTATAGTTGTCGCGGAAATAATGTGATAAGAAAAAATGTTTATTAGCCTCGTACTGATCGCCATTAACAGCAAACTGTTGTGTTTGCGCGCCGCCCTGAATATTTACCTCTTGTTTTTTACCGCGTTGCTGCGATAAAATGGTAGTTGCAGTTAATCGTCCGAATTGTAATTGTGTTTTAATACCAAATAAACTTTGACTTCCTGTAATCAAAGAACTGTTCAATGGTAAGGATACGTTACCAGCTTCAATTTTTTTAATAATTTCATCTTCGTAGCCCGTGTAGTCTAATTTTATTTGATTTTCCCAATCAAAAGAAGCTTCGGTGTTATAGCTTGTGGTAATTTTTAATTTGTCACCAATTTTTCCAATTAAGTTTAATTGGATGCGCATGTTAAAATCGAAGTTCGTTACCTTTTGTTGTTTTTGAGGAATAGCTGGATTGAGTGTTTTGTTTCTGTTTAATCCAAAAATTAATTCTGCCGTTCCTGTTGGACGAATATCCACAGTGTTACCACCAAAAATTCGGTCAAATAATTCGCTGTTCACTTGAAGTTTCGGAACAATACCTTTTCGCGGCTTGTTCACATCATCAGCTGCAATTTTTGTACGCCAGTAATTGTGAGTTGATTTTTTAAAAATGTAATCTTGGTAATCTTGTGATTCGATATAGGTATCGGGACGATAATTCAGTTTCCCCATTTTTTGAGTCACATCGTAATTTCCTGTTTTTGGATCGTACTCTACATTAGTTTTAACGTTTGAGGGATTATCTAAGTACAATTTACTTTTATCATCAAACTGTGGTTGCGAACCGTTGTTATCAGAAAACTTATAGGGTAAATCTACTTCTGGAGTATCAATTGCTAAAACAACTGTGTTGCCTGATACATCATAAATGGGTTTAAATAAATTTCGGTTGGCGCTTGAATTAAACACAACGCCAGTTAGAGCAGCCGAAGTTGCTCCAAACACCAAAAACTTTAAAACGCCTTTAAGCCTCACAAACTAATTCTATAAATTTTTTAATGCCGCTTTTATTAATGTTTCTACATTATCGGAACTAACACCTAATTGCTTTAAGCTCTTTTCGAGAGCTTTTTCGGCTGTAGCACGGGGAAAACCTAATGTAGTTAAAGCCATTAACGCCTCGTCCTTATTTTTATTGTACGAAGGTGTTAAAATCTGTGAAATTCCTCCCTCATGTTTGCCTAGTTTCCCTTTGAGGTCCACCACTATACGCTGAGCTGTTTTTTCGCCTATTCCTTTGATGCTTTTTAATAGCGCCACATTGGCAGTATTAATAGCGCCAGCTATTTCGGCAGGGGCAAGCGAGGAAAGCATTAGCATAGCGCTTGAGCCTCCAACACCCGAAACCGAAATCAGTTTACGAAACAAATCGCGTTCATCCATTGTATGAAAACCGAAATAACGCGGATTATCATCACGAACAAAAACACTCTCGATAAATAATTTTGCTTTTTCTTTTCCTGCGAAAGCAGTGTATGTGTTCAATGAAATTAATAGCGAATAACCAATACCGTTTGTTTCAAGGGTAATGAGTGCGGGATTCAGCTCAGAAATATGACCGTCAATGTAACTTATCATTTTTTGTTTTGTGCGTCGAGTACAGAGATAATAATCATGTTTACGATTTCACGAACCGAACTTCCTAATTGCAATACGTGAACCGGTTTTTTTAATCCCATTAAAACAGGACCAATTGCTTCTGAACCGCCCATTTCCTGCATTAATTTATAAGCAATATTTCCTGCAGCAAGATTCGGGAAAATAAACGTGTTTACGCTTTTATCCACTAAAGTGCTAAATGGAAATTGTTCTTTTAATAAATTATTATTCAACGCAAAATTGGCTTGAATATCACCGTCAACAATTAATCCTGGATAATTATTGTGTAAAATTTTTACAGCTTCTCTTACTTTATCAGGAACATCACCAGTTACCGAACCAAAATTCGAATACGATAACATCGCAATTCTTGGAATGATATTGTAACTCTTAACTGTATTGGCAGTAAGCACAGCAATGTCGACCAACTCTTGTGCTGATGGATTTACATTCATTGTTGTGTCAGCAAAAAAGTACGGACCTTTTTTTGTAATCATCATGTAAAGTCCTGCGACTTTACTTACGCCGTCCTGCACACCAATAATTTCTAATGCGGGTTTAATAGGGGCATTATATTTTCTGGTTAAACCAGAAATCATCGCGTCGGCTAAACCTAACTCCACCATCATGGCGCCAAAATAATTTCGGTCGCGCATTAATTTTCTGGCATCGTATTGTGTTAAGCCGCGACGATTACGTTTGCGCCAAAGCATATCACCGTATTCGTTACGCTTATTTTCTTCTTCTGATAACCAAGGATCAATAATTGGGGTGTCACCCAAATCCAATTGATACTCTTCTAATAGTTTCAGAATTTTTTCTTTGTTGCCTAACAAGATTGGTTTTGCAATACCTTCATCGCGCACCACTTGTGCTGCCTTTAAAATTTTATAGTTATCGGCTTCAGTAAACACAACACGCTTAGGATTACTTTTTGCTTTATTCGCCAGCGAGCGCATTAATTTATTATCTTTTCCTAAACGATTATCTAAAGAGGTTTTGTAAGCATCCCAATCAGTAATTTTATATTTTGCAACGCCACTATCAATAGCTGCTTTTGCAACTGCTGCCGATACTGCAGAAATTAAACGGTTATCGATTGGTTTTGGAATAATATATTCTTCACCAAAACTTAAACTTTTTGAACCGTACGCTAAGTTTACATAATCGGGAACTGGTTCTTTTGCTAATGCGGCAATGGCTTTTGTAGCGGCCAATTTCATTTCCTCATTTATACAAGTAGCACGAACATCCATAGCGCCACGGAAAATAAAAGGAAAACCTAAAACATTATTAACCTGATTAGGATGATCGCTTCTTCCTGTTGCAACAATAATATCTTTACGCGCACTAATGGCATCTTCATAAGAAATTTCAGGAGTTGGATTTGCTAATGCAAACACAATACATTTCTTCGCCATACTCTGAACCATTTTCTGATTCAAAATATTTCCTTTTGATAAGCCAACAAATACATCAGCGCCTTTAATAGCTTCTTCTAATGTATTTAGTTTTGTATTATCACTTGCAAAAAAAGATTTGTATTGATCTAAGTCTGTGCGGCCTTTATGAATAACACCCTTGCTATCGAGCATTAAAATGTTTTCTTTTTTCACACCAACAGCAATGTACATTTTTGCACAAGAGTTAGCGGAAGCGCCGGCACCGTTAATCACCAACTTCACATTCGACATTTTTTTGCCGGCAATCTCAACAGCATTTAATAAACCTGCGGCAGAAATAATTGCAGTGCCATGTTGATCGTCGTGCATTAAAGGAATGTTTAATACTTCTTTTAAGCGTCGTTCAATTTCAAAACACTCAGGAGCTTTTATGTCTTCAAGATTAATACCTCCAAATGTTGGCGCAATATTTTTTACTGTATTTACAAACTCATCAATATTTTTGGTGTCAATTTCAATATCGAAAACATCTATATCGGCAAAAATTTTAAAAAGCAACCCTTTTCCTTCCATTACTGGCTTTGATGCAAGCGCACCAATATCACCTAGGCCTAACACAGCAGTTCCATTGGAAATTACTGCAACTAAGTTTCCTTTGGCAGTGTACTTGTAGGCGTCTTCAGGATTTTTTTCAATTTCCAAACAAGGCTCTGCAACGCCAGGAGAATAAGCGAGGGTTAAATCGCGTTGAGTGCTATATGGTTTTGTGGGGACAACTTCAATCTTTCCAGGCCTGCCTTGGGAGTGGTAATCAAGCGCATCTTCTCTTCTGAATTTGGCCATAAATTTTCAAAAATTAGTGAATAGCGAAAATACGAAATCTTTAGAAAAGAGGGCGATTTTAACAAGGATTAAATACACTGATTATCAGCATTTTAGACAATTATTGGCGCTTATCTAAACCCCACAATAATTTGTTGCGAAGTGTTTGAAAGAAATGCTGTCCTTCGAAGCTAATCATGTTAAACCTGAACTCGGCTTTTTTGATTTTTATATCGGTTGTAGAATTGATTTGTGAACCACGAGAATCAAGTGAAATATTGAAGCCATCGTAACGTCCACTAACTTTAAAACTCAACACTTTATTATTCGAAATTACAATTGGACGAACATTTAAATTATGCGGCGCTATTGGTGTGATAATAAAATTTTCAGAGTCGGGAACCATGATTGGTCCGCCACAACTCAATGAATACGCAGTCGATCCGGTTGGTGTAGAAACGATTAAACCATCGGCGAAATAAGAATTTAAAAACACATCATCCACATACGTATCAATGTGAATCATGGCTGATGAATCTTTTTTGTGAATGGTAAATTCGTTTAATCCGTAATTCACATCAGCAAATTGTTGTTCACCGCCAACAATTTCTAGCAACTCGCGTTTGTCGAGCCAAAATTTTTCCTGAATTAAAAGTGAAGCCGCCTTTTCAATATCATCTTTTGAAACTGATGCTAAAAAGCCTAGACGCCCAGTGTTTACGCCTAGTACAGGGATTCCTGATTTTCTTACCAGAGCTAAAGTTTCAAGCATGGTGCCATCGCCGCCCAAACAAATGACATAATCAGCTTTCGATTTTAAAGTTTCTGAACCAGAAAACGTTTCCAGTTGTGTGCTAAAATTATATTGTTTTTGTAAAAATTGATAATAGGATTCGAAAACAATCAAATTAACTTTTTCTTTTGCTAAAAGCGTAGCTAATTTCTCGATGTAAAGCGGATGATTGTCTTTTGTGTTGCGCGCGTATACGGCAATTGTCATGGCGTAAAGATACAAAATAATTTTTTTACATTTAGAAAGTTAATTTTCACCCTTGAAAACTCAAAAAACCGAAATTCGCATTGACACTTACCTTTGGGCTATTCGTATTTTTAAAACGCGCTCGATAACAAGCGATGCCATTAAAGGGGAAAAAGTAAAATTAAACGAAAGCAATATAAAACCATCGCATATTGTAAAAATTGGTGAAACATATACTGTTTCCACCTCTCCTAACTATAAAAAAATTATTGAAGTTATTGCGTTAACCGATAAACGTGGTAATTCTGAAACGG
>JAYTSW010000195.1:0-26422 GCA_043745425.1 Sphingobacteriaceae bacterium
TAACGGTTGGCATTTCCCATTTATCAAATTCAATTCCTAAATCGCGTTCAATCCAAGGGAAACTATTTTCTTGTCCAACTGCAATTAATACATCATCAGCTTCGAAGAAAACATCCGGTCCGCCAACAGGAACTAATTTTCTTTTTCCTGCAGCATCATAAGTTGCAGTTACTTTTTCGAAAGTCATTCCTGTTAATTTTCCATTCTCAATAACAAATGATTTTGGAACGTGATTGTCAATGATCGGAATATCTTCGTGTGCAGCATCTTCTTTTTCCCAAGGTGAAGCTTTCATTTCTGCAAATGGAGAGCGTACAACAACTTTAACATGCGTGCCGCCTAAACGGCGAGCAGTGCGACAACAATCCATAGCCGTATTACCACCACCTAATACAATAACTTTTTTACCAATTTTAGTAGTGTGCTCAAAGGCAACACTGCCTAACCAATTAATGCCAAGATGAATATTTGCTGCGCCTTCTTTTCGTCCTGGTAAATCCGGCAAATCTCTTCCGCGTGGCGCGCCTGTTCCAACAAATACAGCATCGTAATCTTTACTCAACACTTCATCCTTCATACTTTTTACATATTGGTTGAAGTGTGTATGAATTCCTAAATCTAAAATATAATTTACTTCTTCATCTAAAACAGTTTCAGGTAAACGGAAAGAAGGAATTTGACTGCGCATAAACCCGCCACCTTTTTTCTGTTCATCAAATAAATGTATTTCATATCCTAATGGTGCTAAATCACGCGCAACAGTTAATGCTGCTGGCCCGGCTCCAATTAATGCAACTTTTTTCCCATTTGGTTTAAACGGACCTTGCGGCATAAATCTTTTTACGTCATCTTTATTATCGGCAGCAACACGTTTCAAACGACAAATAGCAACGGGCTCTTCATCTACACGTCCGCGGCGACAAGCTGGTTCGCAAGGGCGATCGCAAGTACGGCCTAATACACCGGGGAAAACATTCGAATCCCAATTTATCATATAGGCTTCGTCGTATTTTCCGGCAGCAATTAAGCGAATATATTCGGGAACTGGAGTGTGTGCAGGACATGCATACTGACAATCCACAACTTTGTGGAAATATTCTGGGTCTTTAATGTCGGTTGGTTTCAAGGCAAAAAGTTTTAGTTATTTTGAGTGGTAAAAATGTCAATTTTAAAGCTCCCAAATATGTAAAAATTTACCACTAATTCCAAAGAATAAATAAGAAATATTAGGCGATAAAAAACAAGGATTGAGAAGCAAAAAACGGGAAGTGAAAGGATAAGCTTTGAATGTTATTGACCCCAAAAATTGTAATAATTAAACCATTGATGCGGAAATTGCTTTACACGTGCTTCTAACTCACTAACATACCTTTCCAGCATGAATTTACAAGCGGCTTCCACCTCTTTTTCTCCTCTGGCGCGAGGTACCTGAATAGGCTCGGTTGAATAGAAATTGTAAGTATTAGAATCTGTTTTATTGGCGAAAACAATGCATAAAGGCACGCCAAACTTAGCGGCCATTATGAATGGACCTGCAGGAAATTTTGCGGGTTTTCCAAAGAAATTAGCGGTTAAGGTTTTAGTTCCTTCTCTGTATCGGTCGCCATGCATAACCAATAATTCATTATTAGAAAAGGCTTTGTGGAGTTCAATAATATGACTTTTAGTTTCGTCATTAATAGCAATGATGTTTATTTTTTTTTCTTTCATCACGCCATTCATGTACTCTTTTATATTGGCTTTTTCATTCTCGTACATTAAAATATTGAAACCGGTATTTAAACGATTTAAACCTTGTCCGGCAATTTCCCAATTTCCCGTATGCGCACTAATTAAAATCCCGCCTTTACCTAACTCGGCAATTTTATCGAGCACGTGACCGTTTTCATGAATGATATTGAATTTTGTTTTTACGCCTGCCATTGTAGCTACTTTATCCAAAATGGTTTGTCCGAAAATGTAATTGTTTTTGTAAACCGCCCAAAATGCTTTTGTTTTTGAATAACCGTGAGCAGTTTTAAGATAGTGGCGAATGTGTTTATTGGGCTTACTAAAGAAAAAATAATAAGTAGAAACAATTCTTAAAAAAAAATAAGTGGGGGAGAGACCAAACGTATTTAAGAAAAAAACAAAAATTTTATAACCGAAAATTTTTGCTTTTGATTGCCCATCCCATTGAGGAGATTCTTTTTTCATGGCCGTTAAGCCACTTCTTTGGCTTTTTCCTGAATTTTAGTGAAGCAGTAATTATAGAAATCGTCGAATGTGTGAATGTTTACAAAATCTTCACCTTTTACTTTAAATCCAAAATTGCTTTCGATTACAACAACAAGATCAACATAGTCCAAACTATCTAAATCCAAGGTTTCACGAAGGTTTGCGTCAGCCGAAATTTTAGACCCATCTGCCTCAAATTCATCGGTAAAAAAAGTCATGCACTTCTCAATAATTACTTCCTTGGTCATGTCAAAAAATTCAAATAAAGGGCAAATTTATACAAATTTCTTGATAATTAGGGTAGAATTTGTGCCCCCAAAGCCAAAACTGTTTGATAATACGGTGTTTACCGATTGCTTCTTGGTTTCAGCTATGATATTTAGCTTGGCTGAGTCTTCATCGGGAGTCTCAAAATTGATATTTGGTGCAATAAAATCGTTCTGCATCATAAGCATTGAATATACAATTTCACTTGCGCCAGCCATCCAACATTCGTGGCCAGTCATTGATTTTGTGGAACTTACAGGGGTTTTAGCCTCACCAAACAATTGAGTTAAAGCCTGCGCTTCCACTTTGTCACCACCGGGAGTTGAGGTAGCATGAGCATTTATATAATCAATGTCTTTTACTGATAAACCAGAATCTTTCATGGCCATTGATAATGAGCGAACTTGTCCATCCACATTTGAATTGGAGATATGATCGCCGTTAGATGAGAAGCCGTAACCAACTACTTCGGCTAAAATTTTTGCACCACGTTTTTGCGCCGATTCTAAACTTTCTAATATAACGGTTGCCCCACCTCCGCTTGGAATTAATCCATCGCGGTCTTTATCAAACGGACGAGAAGCTTTTGTTGGTTCGTTTTCACGAATAGAAAATGCACTTAGTCCATCAAATGCACCAAAAGTATAATCGTTTACTTCTTGTGCGCCACCGCAAATAATATGATTTTGCAATCCCCATTTAATCATTAAATATCCCATACCAATAGAATGAGAACCACTGGCACATGCTGCAGATAAAGTATAATTAATGCCTTTTAATTTATACATGGTAGAAAGGTTCATACTAACAGTACAATTCATAGTTTGAAAAATAGCGCCCGAACCTAAAAGTGTAGTGTCTTTTTTTGCGCGAATTGTATCGATGGCGTCCATAGTTGCTTTTGCAACGCTATCGTTACCATAAATAATTCCCACCTCATTTTTTTCCATGAAACTTAAATCTAGACCTGCTACTTTTAAAGCTTCTTCGGTTGCCATGTACGCAAACTCAGCAGGTTCGTGCATGCCAATCCGCATCCGACGATCGATTACACCTTTTAATTGTGGACGCTCAACAATTCCGCTTAATGCAGAACGGTAACCCATTTCTTTTCGGGCGGGAATAAAACCAATGCCTGATTTACCTTCGAACAAAGCGTTTTTTACTTCCTCTAAATTTTTTCCGAGGCAAGACCAAATTCCTATTCCTGTTATAACTACTCTGTTCATTTTTTCAATTGTGATTTACTGAGTTGCGATTTAGTGAGGTAAAAATAATATTAATTAATACAACTCGCCAATTCACAACTCGCCAATTCTCTAACTGTATAACCCTCCGTTCACAGAAATTACCTGTGCCGTCACATACGATGCTGCATCAGAAGCTAAAAAACCAACTACGTTTGCTACTTCTTCTGCTTCCCCAAAACGATTCATGGGTATCATTGCTTTCAATTGATCTTCGGGTAAATTTGCTGTCATATCTGTTTTAATAAAACCTGGCGCAACTGCGTTAACTGTAATACCGCGTTTACCAACTTCTTGTGCTAATGCTTTTGTTGCTGCAATCACTGCACCTTTTGATGCTGAGTAATTTGTTTGTCCTGGTAAACCTTTTAATCCTGATAATGAAACTACATTTACAACACGGCCTTTGCGTTTAAACAACATGTCTTTAACAACTAAACGAGAAACAAAATAAAATCCATTAACCGCAATATCCATAACACTGTGCCAATCTTCAGGATTCATCAACACCATTAAATTATCTTTATTAATGCCGGCATTGTTTACTAATACAGTAATAGGCTTATCTTTTTGAGTTTCTATCCAACCACCAACGGCTTTATCAACAGCTTCCATGTTGCTCACATCAAATTTCATTAGTACACCTTCAACACCTTTTGCTTTTACGGCTTCTAATGTTTTTTTCGCTTCTTCATCGTTTGATGTGTAATTGATTAAAATGTTGTAGCCCATTTCGGCGAGCTTAATGCAACATGCGCGACCAATTCCTCTCGAGCCTCCTGTAACTAATGCGTACGACATATTATAATTTTTTTATTTCTTTTTTAATGGTGATGTCCTTTAGATCAAGCTGTCATCCTGAGCCTGCCGAAGGGTCATAATACTTCTATATGATTGTAAAAAATATAATCTCTAACAGCTTTTACTTCTTTGTATTTAATGTGATCTTCAACAAAACAAGGAAATACTTTTCTTAAATTAGTGTAAGCTTCTTTTGATTTTGTAGAAAGCTTATCTTCAATTTTTAAATAATCAATTGCTTGTAAAATCGTCATCCATTCAATAGCCAACACTTCGTAACTATTTAAAATTACTTTTTTACAAATTAATGCTGCGTTAGTTCCCATACTAACAATATCCTGATTATCGTTATTGCTTGGAATACTGTGAACATACATTGGATTGGATAACATTTGATTTTCTGCAGTTGTAGACGTTGCTGTAAATTGCACACCTTGCATTCCTAAATTCAATCCTAATGTGCCGTGATTTACAAATGGCGGTAAAATATTATTGAGTTTATCATTCACTAAAAAATTCAATTGACGTTCTGCCAACATACATAATTTAGTAATGGCGATTTTTAATTTATCCATTTCCAAAGCCACATAATCGCCATGAAAATTACCACCGTGATAAACATTTTTACGCTCCCAGTCTACAATAGGATTATCATTAGCCGAATTAATTTCATTAATTAAAATTTCTTTAGCGTATGCAATCGTATCAACAATAGGCCCTGCAATTTGAGGTACACAACGGATGGAATAATATTCCTGCATCTTCTCAACTAAAACATCTAGTTCTACTTTTTGATTGTAGTGATGTTCTTCACGTTTTTTTATAAGCTTACTGTCTACTAAAGTTTCTCGGATTGCTTTTGCTACTGCATTTTGTCCGTAATGGTGTTTTACTTCGTTAAGTGGAGAAGAATAGTGATCATCAAAACTCTTGACAATTTCCATTATAACAGAAGAAGCCATTACCGACCAGTTCACTAAATTTTCAGCATAAATAACATTCAGTACACCAATACCACTCATTGCTGAAGTGCCATTCATTAAAGCTAGTCCTTCACGAATGTGAATTTCCATTGGCTTCAGGCCTTCTTTCTTAAACACCTCTTCCGTGCTTGTAATTACACCTTTGTAATACACTTCACCTTCTCCAATAAGGGTTAAGGCTAAATGCGCTAATTGAACTAAATCACCACTGGCACCTAATCCGCCATGCTCGTAAATAACGGGCGAAATATTTTTGTTGATTAAAGTCTTAATTAAAATTAATGCATCAGGATGAATGCCCGCGTAGCCTTGTAGCAAGGTATTTAACCGTGCCAACATTACAGCTTTACAATCTATTTCGGGAATTGTATTGCCTGAACCTGAGCAATGACTACGTATAAGATTGTATTGTAATTTTATTTGATCATCATGGTTGATGCGATATTGTGCCATAGGCCCAAAACCGGTATTAATACCATAAATTAATTTTTCGCGTGTAAACTCTTTTAAGAAATAATAACTGCGATAAACCTTTCGAAGCGTATCCTCGTCAATATCTAACTGTATGTTGTTAATCAGAACCTTATAAAAGTCGTCGGCCGAAATTTTCTTATCACCAATCTTTACCATAATGAGAGCTGTAAAGTACAATATTACAAACAATTTTAAAACCTGTTGCAACACCAATTTTTTTATTTTTAAAACATTTTGTTTTAATCCATTATATTTGCGCTTTATAGTACCAAAAAGTATGGAATTTTTTACCAAAGACAACAAAAGAGCCCTCGAAGCCATTGATTTAGCTCAATGGATAGCATTTGCGCCTATTGTGTTTCAGGCTTCTTTAGCTTTACGCGATTTAGGAATTTTAGAACAGGTTTCTAAGAGTAAAATGGAGGGTTTAAGTCTTGAAGAAATTGAAGCGAAAACTAATTTGCCACATTATGGTACCAGGGTATTAGTTGAAGCGGGATTAGGAATTGGTCTATTGTTAAGAAACAACGATAAGTATACTATCACTAAAACAGGCTTATTTCTGTTAAATGATGCTATGACAAGAGTAAATATGGATTTTACTCAGGATGTGTGTTATGAAGGCATGTTTACTCTAAAGGACAGCATTATTAAAGAAAAATCAACAGGATTATCGGTTTTTGGAAGTTGGAAAACTGTTTATGAGGCTTTAGCACATTTACCAAAGCAAGCACAAACAAGTTGGTTTGCATTTGATCATTTTTACAGTGATGGTTCTTTTCCGCAGGTTATGCCAATTATTTTTAAGGATAAGCCAAAACATATTTTAGATATTGGAGGTAACACCGGAAAATTTTCAACGCAATGTGCGCTATATGATGCTGATGTTAAAATGACAATTTTAGATTTACCGGGTCAGTTGAACATGGCAAAAGGAAATGTTGAGCAGGCTGGCTTGAGCGATAGAATTAATTTTCATGAAATAAATATTTTAGATGCTTCACAACAGTTCCCGAAAGGCGCTGATGCCATTTGGATGAGCCAATTTTTAGATTGTTTTAGTGACGAAGAAATTGTAAGTATTTTAAAACGTTGTCACGATGCTCTAGACGCAAACGGCAAAGTTTATATTATGGAAACGTTTTGGGATAGGCAACGTTTTAAAACGGCAGCTTTCAGTTTACAAATGACGTCTTTATATTTTACTAATATTGCTAATGGCAATAGCCAGATGTACGACTCGAAAGTATTTAATAAATTAATTGATAAAGCAGGCTTTAAAATTGTAAGCGAAACTGATGAGGTTGGCATTAGTCACACTGTTCAGGTTTGCATAAAAAAATAAGTTAAGCTTCTTCCATTTCAAATATCTTTCCAATTGCTTCCTGATTTTTTTCTTTGATTATTTTTCGTTTCAAACTTAATTTTGGGGTTAGCTCTCCTGAATCAATACTCCATTCTTTAATTAAAATTTCACAACGCTTTAATTGTTCGTACGGGGCCAATGTTTTATTCATTTGTTTAACATGATCGTTAATCATTTTTTTCAGAGCATCGTGTTTAGCCATTGAATCATTGCCCGCCCACTCAATGCTATTCGCTTTGCAATATTCTTTAAAATTTACAAAGTTAGGAACGATTAATGCTGAAGCGAATTTTTGACTTTCGCCTATAACCATGCATTGTTCAATGTATTTACATTCTTTTAATTTATTTTCTATGGCTAATGGAGCAATGTATTTTCCGGCACTGGTTTTAAAAATTTCTTTTTTCCGGTCCGTGATTTTTAAAAATTTATTTTCTATAAACGTACCTACATCTCCAGTATGAAACCAGCCTTCATTATCAAAAACTTCTTCGGTGGCCGCTGGATTTTTATAGTAGCCCATCATCACACTTTTCCCTTTCACTAAAATTTCACCATCTTCTTCAGCAATTTTTACCTCTACACCATCTAATAAAGGACCAACAGTTCCAATGCGAATATTATCCTTGCCAAAACGATTTACACTTACCACCACACAGGTTTCGGTTAAACCATAACCTTGTAATACAGTAATGCCGGCGCATAAAAATATAGCTTCTAGTTTTGGATTTAGTGCGGCGCCACCGGATGCCATACAAATTAATTTTCCGCCAACGGCATCACGCCATTTGCTGTAAACTAATTTGTCAATCACTTTACGCTTTAATTCATAAACAAAACCATTGGCTCCGTTTACTTGATAACGCTCAGCAATTTTAATACTGGCATCAAACATAAATTTTTTGAAACCACTTAGTTTTTCACCAGCTGAACAAATTTTTTCGTAAACGCGTTCAATTAAACGTGGCACGGAAACAAATACCTGAGGCTGTACTTCTTTTAAATTATCGCCAATCGTTTCAAATCCTTCAGCAAAATAAACGGAGACACCTTTAAATAAATAAAGTGTAATCAACATTCGTTCATAAACGTGATTTAATGGCAAAAAGCTAAGCGCTTTCCACCAACTTTCAAATGGAGCGAAGTTTTGGCAACCAATTACATTATTAGCTAAATTTTGATGGGAAATCATTACGCCTTTTGGAGTACCTGTTGTGCCTGAGGTATAAAGTATAGTGAGTAAATCTTCAGGCTTTACTGATTTTTTAATTGCTTCTACTTTTTCGGTCTGAGGTTTTTGTTTAGCAGACTCAATGAAATCTGAATACAAAAGCAAACCTTCAATTTTATCAAACGCAATTATATGTTTTACGGTTGGAATTTCTTTTTCCATTTCCGTTAATTTGGCAAAAATCTTTTTATCAGAAATAAAAACAGCTTTTACTTCAGCATGATTTAAAATAAATTGCAAATCGTGATTACTGGCTGTTGGAAAAATTGGAACTGTAACTAAACCGGCTTGCTGACAACCGTAATCCGCAAAGGCCCACTCAGGTCGGTTATTGGCAATGATGGCCACCTTGTCGTTTCTTTCCAAACCAAGATTTAATAAACCGTAACTGGTCCAATTGCTGTAATTTATAAAATCATCGCTGCTGTATTTTTTCCATTTTTTATTTTCTTTACAGCATAGTAAATCATCTTTTTTATACGTTGTCTTGTATAAATCCAGAATATCAAAAACCCGCGTTACTTCCATAATTTAAATCTTAATCAAATATAATATTAAAAGCCAAAGTTAGATTTGATAATTATCAAAAAAGCATCAAAAACTGTTAAGTATTAATAAACGAGAAAGATTTTGTAGTTTTAGCCTTCAAATCAGATTATGATTATAGTTACCGGTGCAGCAGGATTTATTGGCAGTTGTTTAGTCTCAAGATTAAATGCTGATGGAATAACGAATTTAATTATAGTTGATGATTTTTCTAAACTGGATAAATCTGAAAACTATAAAGCAAAAATATATTCTAAACGCATTGAACGCTCACAATTTATTAATTGGTTTAAAGAAAATGCCAAACAAGTAAATTATGTTTTTCATATTGGAGCGCGAACGGATACAACAGAATTTAATAAAGCCATATTTGATGAACTGAATGTAAATTACACAAAAGCTATTTGGGAAATTTGTGCTAAAAACAATATTGGTTTAAGTTATGCTTCTTCTGCGGCAACTTATGGTTTGGGTGAGTTTGGTTATGATGATGACGAATCTAAAATCCCTCAATTAAAACCGCTAAATCCTTATGGCGATAGTAAAAATGATTTTGACATCTGGGCACTTCAACAAAAAGAGGCACCACCAACATGGTATGGTTTCAAATTCTTTAATGTGTATGGCCCAAATGAGTTTCATAAGGGGAGAATGGCTTCAGTTATTTTTCACTCGTTCAATCAAATTACAGAAAAAGGTTTTGTAAAATTATTCCGCAGCCATAACCCAAAATATAAAGATGGCGGACAGCTACGCGATTTTATTTATGTAAAGGATCTGGTTGATGTTTTAATTTTCACATATCAAAACAAAATTAAAAATGGTATTTATAATTTAGGCAGTGGAACTGCGAGAACCTTTTTGGATTTGGCCAACGCAACGTTTAAAGCCTTGAGTAAAGAACCGAAAATTGAATTTATTGATACGCCAATTGACATCAGAGATAAATACCAGTATTTTACAGAGGCAAATATGCAGAAATTAAAAAATGCCGGATACAAAAAGGAATTTACGAGCCTAGAGAATGGTGTGAAAGATTATGTGCAAAACTTTCTTGTCGTACATAAGTATTTATAATCTTTTGCCTTTTTACTTAATACTTTTAACTTTTTCTTAAGCCATACTTTGTTTTCTGATCTTAATAGCATCAGAAAAAGATATGGAGTGAATTTTAGAATCGAGCCAGGCATAGAAATTAAAATATTCTAAAGCGTTTCTTTCGTAAGGATCTTTAAACACATTTTGCATTTCTTCTTTAAACTTCACAAACGAATTCAGCTGTTTGCCATCCCGTTTAGATAACGCTACTTTTTTGAATTGATCTAAGAATAAAACCTCAAATTGATATTTATTATCGAGACCCTCAACAAAACGATTGGTAGATTTATAAATGTAAGGGAGTAAATCATCATTGCCCAATTCGAAATGTATAATTAAATTAATGAGTTTTGATATCCGAATGATGTCTTCTCGTAATTCACTGTAATTAGAATTAATAATACGATTAACCCAATGCAAGGCTTTACTATATTCACCAACGCCAAAATAAACCATGGTGATGACTTGGTAAATGCGAAGTAACTCTTCCTCGTTAATTTTGGCTTCGTATCTTTCTAAACCTTTTATGACAGATGGGATTACATGTTTTGCTTTATCGTGTTGTCCGATGTAAGCATACAACAACATTTCGTTAATATAAGAATTGGAAAAAATAGCGATTTGTAAATCGGTGCTTTTAAATTCAGGATTTAACCAAAGTGCTTTTAATTTGTCAATGGTTTTAAACCCATCGTTGTATCGACGCTTAATTGCGTAATGTCGGATAATATAACCATGCGCTACAACATAGCTTTTTGGTAATTCTGAAATTAAAGACGGATTATTCTCCATAGCGTAAACCAAACTCTGAAACGCATCAAACATTTCATCAGTTTTATTTAGCAAACGCGCAACAAGTCCTTTTACATGAAGCGAAGTAATAAATGCTTTTTTCGAATTAACATTAACCGCTTCATTCAGGGCTTTGTCTTTTGCAATTTTTTCTATTTCTGTCACATCCGACTTGGTGCGTACAAATAAAAGTTTTGTAGAAAGTTTATTCAGTTGACTTAATAATTTCTCGAAGTGAGTGAGCTCTTCAATTTTCTGATAAATTTCATTCTCTTCTTCAATTAGTTTTTCGATGGTGATATTATTTACCTGACCAAAATGCGCTTCCATATCGATTACTACTTTTTCAAGATCAATGATTTCAAGAATGTAATAAAACAGCTCGTATTTGTAAGCTTCTTCCTTTATTTGATTTAAAATTTTTCTGGATTGTTTGTAAAGCGATTTATTAAAGAGCAATTGAATATTTTTTATTTGCTCGTTTATAGAAGCAGTTTTACTGTTTTCGATACGGAAATGACGTAAACTTTTTAAAATGTGATGAAGTAATTGATTTTTTTCGGAAGGTAAGTGTTTAATAAACGTTTCGTTTTTAAAAGCAGTTTTAACAGCTTCTTCATCGTATTCATTTAAAGTGTGGGTGAAATTAAAAAGTTTAATATAGTTTTTCTCGCCTTGTTGCAATGAGGAAACCTTCTTGAAGTATTTAATTTCTTCAGAGCTCAGCGATTTTATAATATCAAATAAGAGATTCGAAGGTTTCATTTTATTTTTTCCAACTTTGTGATACTTTATCAAAAATAATTTCTCCAATTTTTTTGCCTGTTACTTTGCTTTCGGCATAGGCTAAAAAATCGAAATAGTAATTGGCAATTCTTTCATACGGATCTTGTGTCAATTGTTTAATTTGTTTATGCGCGTTGGTCCAAATATCTTTCGAGTCGTTTCCTTCGGCTAACTCTTCAAACACATCTAAAATCAATTTTTCAATTTTGAATTGATAATTTTGATTCTTGTAAAAGTTACGCGTTGTTATAATAAGGTATTTTAGTTCCGGCAGTTTTTGTAATTCGTAATGCAAAATAATATTTTGCAGTCGTGAAAAACATTGTAAGTCTTGCCTCAAGTTGGTATCGTTGGCGCTCAATAATAAATTAAGGTATTTGCTGGCCTCAGTATATTTTGCAGAGTAAATATAAAGACTTGTAAAGTTGTAGTAGAAAATAAGAAGCTCCTCTTTATTTATTTTGTCTTTATATAAATCAATTTGTTCGTTAATGTGTTTTACAACCGGAATGGCTTTATCTGTTCTGCCTCCGTCGGTATAAATTAAAAGCTGTGCATTGGTAGTGCTCGTAAAAATTTTTAATTGTAAATCTGTTGTGTTAAAAGCAGGATGATCCTTTAGTTTTACAAAGTCATCAATTAATTTTTCGGCGGTGGCATAATGTGCTTGTTCTATCTCAACAGATAAAATATTATTAATGCCCGATAAATAGCGTTTAGGATATTCATTAATTAGAAATGGATTTTTGTCCATTAGTTCCACCATACTTTTAAATTCACTTTGGCGCATTGGATTATCTCTTTTTTTAGAAAAGCAAAGTGCGCGTGTATGATGATAAAGTACTTCTGCTTTTTTTGAAGAACATCTATCGCAATTTTTAAATAAGGTTGAATTCAGAAGTTTATCGTAGGTTTCAAACTCTTTGGTAGTTTTTGCCACCATGTTTTCTCGAACTAAATAATTTAATTTCGAAAACGACTGAGCATATTCACCAATGTTTTTTGATTTTTCAATAAGTAATTGCTCTTCCTTAATTAAATCGTCAAGCGATTTTGAAGTGTTCCCGAATTTGTTTTCAATATCGAGCAATTGTTTTTCAATGGAAATGATTTCCAAAATGAAATTAAAACTTTCTTCGGCGTAAGCTTCCTCTTTTAATTTGTTAAGCATTTTTCGGCATTGCTTATATTGGGCTTTATCGAATAGATTGCGAAGATTCGATATTTCATCTTTAATTTTGTATCCCGAAATACTTTCAGCATAAAAGGTGCGTTGACTTTTTAATATCACCTCATAGGTAAGTTTTAAAATATCCTTCGGACTTAAAGTT
The DNA here is from genome assembly GCA_043745425.1 of Sphingobacteriaceae bacterium. Classification (GTDB taxonomy): domain Bacteria; phylum Bacteroidota; class Bacteroidia; order B-17B0; family Aurantibacillaceae; genus JAHEYG01. Next base: position 13,140 of record JAYTSW010000195.1, read on the forward strand.
TTGTGTTTTTGTTTGGATAGTTTAATGAATTTTGATTCATCAAATGCAGGAGCTTTCTCCAATTCATCAAAAAGCTTAGAAATAACATTGGAACTCTCTTCGGAGGAGGCTGTTAGCTTAAAAAATCGCTTTTCCGACTTGCTAAGCGATTTAATTAAGTCATATAATTCTTCTAAACTAACTGAAAACATAGTATTAGGAGTTTAAATCGTTAAAACTATTATTGTATTCCTAAGTACCTGCAAAAAAACAATTTTTTTCATTACCTTTAAGCATAAGCTTTAAAGATTTAACATGAAAACGGTGAAAAATGTCACTTTATTTGTAATCCTACTATTTTTAGGCGGATTTAATTCGTTTGCCCAAGTAGCTACTTGTCAGCAAAACAAGTCAGCACAAACTACTGCCAGTATTTATTACAGTTCAGAAAATTTAAGAAGTGATACTATTGATGTTTTAAAATACACTATCAACGCTAACATCACCGATTTTGTAACTGATACTATTCGTTGCAATACAATTGTAAAATTTAAGCCGAAGCTTAACGGACAAAATAAAATAAGATTGGATATTTTAAAAATGTTTATCGATTCAATAAAATTGAATGCCACTACTTTAACTTATACTTATAATGATACAGTTGTAAAAGTTAATCTTCCTTTAAGTTACAATGTAACGGATACGGTTAGCATTACTTTATTTTATCACGGTAAACCTCAGGGCGACCCGAGTGGATGGGGTGGATTTTATTTTAATGGAAATTATGCATTTAATTTAGGTGTTGGTTTTGGCGCTAAGCCTCATAATTACGGAAGAGTTTGGTTTCCGTGTTTCGATAATTTTGTTGAGAAGAGTCAATATGAATTTAATATAACAACAGATTCAACTAAGCGTGCTTATTGTAATGGACAATTAATAAGTGATGTTAAAACAGGAAACAAGCGAACACGAAATTGGGTGATGCAAAAAGAAATCCCGAGTTATTTGGCATCTGTTTCAGTTGCTGATTATACACAGGTAAATTGGACACATACAATTACAACAGGAACCGTTCCAATAATTTTAGCAGCACGGGCTCCCGATACTACAGCCTTAAAAGCAGGTTTTGTAAATTTTAAAAATTGTTTAACTGGTTTCGAAAATTATTATGGTCCATATGTTTGGAATCGTGTTGGATATTGTCTCGTTCCATTTGGGAGTGGTGCTATGGAACATGCAACAAATATTTCTTATCCTCAGGCTGCAACCAGTATTGCTTACGAAGCTAATTTAATGGCTCACGAATTTTCGCATCATTGGTGGGGCGAGTTAATGACCTGCGAAACACAAGAAGATATGTGGTTAAATGAAGGGATGGCAACTTACAGTCAGTATATGTTTAAAGAATGGGTATATAATAAATCACTTTATTATGCTGATGTTAAATCAGAGCATGAATACCTAATGCACTTTGCGCACATCATGGAAAAAAGTTACATGGCGGTTTCGGGAGTTCCTTTCAAATACACTTACGGCGATCATGTTTATAAAAAAGGTGCTGATGTTGCTCATACCTTAAGGTCGTACATGGGTGATGCTGCTTTTTTTGCGGGATTAAAATATGTGCTAAGTCAAAAAGCGTATAAGAATATGAACAGCGCTGAATTTAAAACACTCTTAGAAACTTCATCAGGTCAAACACTCACCAATTTTTTTAATGGTTGGGTATTTGCGGGAGGGTGGCCGCATTTTTCTATTGACTCAATAAGATACACTTCCATTGGAAGTGGTAGTTACAGTGCAGCGGTTTCGCTTCGTCAAAAATTGGTTGGGGCACCAGCGCTATTTAATAATGTACCTATGGAAGTTTCTTTTTTTGATAATGCGTGGAACAGGGTGATAAAAACATTTACAGTAAGTAATGTTAATCAGAATTTTACAACGGTACTCGGATTTAATCCGGTATACGCTGCAATTAATTACGATTCTAAAATCAGCGATGGAATTACCTCAGAGGTAAAAACGTTAAAGGCAAATATTGTTTACGGTTATTCCTTAGCTAAAACTTCTTTAACAGTAACTAGTTTTGGGGCGGATTCCTCATTGCTGCGCGTAGAACATAATTACGCAAAGCCTGATCCTTTAAAATATAATATCATGAAATATAAATTATCCAATCAACACTATTGGAAGTTTGATGGGATATTAAGTACAGGATTTAAGGCGAAAGTGCAATTTAATTACGATGGTGCGCCAGTACCCACAGTTCCTACTTCGGGAGGCACTTATTCTTACATGGATACTTGTTTAACTTCTGGTGGAAGTGATAGTTTAGTAATATTATACAGAAGAAACGCCGGTGATGACTGGAGAGAAGTTGTAGGTTATACCAAAGTTAAATATCCTGGGGGTGGCAAAACAGGAAGGATAACAGTGGATACATTAAAATTGGGCGAATATGTTTTTGCCAATAGAATGGGAGTAGCAACCGGAATTAAATCGCAGGAAAAAACAGTTGCTTATCTAAAAGTTTATCCTAATCCGGCTTCAAATACTCTTACCATTAAAATGGAAAACTATAGTGTTTTGGGAGGAGAGTTGGTGGAGATAAAAAGTATAGATGGAAAAATAATTTATTCAGGACAGCTGAACTGTAATGAAACACAAATTGATTGTTCGGCCTTTGCGAAGGGTAATTATTTAGTGGGGGTATACCGAAACAAAAAAATGATTGCTAATCAGAAATTGGTTTTACAATAATTAGCTTTCTAAAACTTTTTTCATCGCTTCTGCTTTTAAGAGGCATTCCTCATATTCTTTTTCAGGATCGCATAAGGCCGTGATAGCGCTGCCGACTGAAAACGACAAATAGTTTTCGGTTTCGTTATAAAAAATACTTCTTATTAAAACACTTAAGTCAAAATCGCCATTTTCTTTTATATAACCCATGCAGCCACTATAGGGTCCGCGAGCGTTTGTTTCAAACTCATCAATCAATAGCATGGCTTTTATCTTTGGCGCGCCTGTCATGCTTGCCATTGGAAAAGTGGCTTTAATAATTTCGTCAAATGAAATATTATCTTTTAATTCGCAACTAACTGTGCTTACCATTTGATGTACTTGTTCATAGGTTTCAATATCATATAATTTCTCAACCTTAACTGTACCTTTTTTAGCAATTCGCGATAAATCGTTTCGTGCAACATCTACAATCATTACATTTTCTGTGCGTTCTTTTATACTATTAAATAATTCGGTTTTTAATATTTCGTCTTCTTCAACTGTAGAGCCACGTTTAGCGGTTCCCTTAATTGGTTTTGTAGATAGTTTATTGCCATGTTTACTTAAAAATAATTCAGGGCTGGCTGAAATAATATATTTGTCATCCAATTTAATTAAAGCAGAGTAAGGCGCTTTACTAATAGCATTCAGTTTTTTGTAAATTGCAACTGGATTTATTTTTACATTTTTTGCCTCGAAGGTGATGCAATAATTTATTTCGTAGATGTCGCCTTTTTGAATGTGGTCTTTTAATTTTTTTACATTTTGTATATACTCCGCTTTTGAAGTTTTAGCAATTATTTTTAAATCAGGACTTGAATAATTTTCATACGAAATAATTTCATTTAAATTTTTAAAACCTATTTGTTTTTTGGCTTCAAAAAAACAAATATTCGGAAATTTAAGCGACGACGAATTTTTAGTCGCTAAGTTTTCAATTTGGTTTTTGTAATCGTAATTAAAAAAAATGAATTTGTTCGTTAAGCTGTTTTTACCATTATTACTTTGGTGTGTCTCCGATGTATGTAACTCACCTAGAAAAAATGAATCTTCAAACCCCTCTGAGTGACCATTATTGGTAAAAATGGCATAAGAGTTAAGTGGATGAGTTAATGGGTTTGTTAGGGTCAATTTAATGAAATAGGGTTAAGAATGAGTGAAATTAGCAATCTAAAGATTAAAGTTAGGTGTCTTTTTGGAGAAAATTGAGTAAATTTATATACATTAAGTTGGCATTCCAAGCCGTTTAAAGATAAAAAAATCGTAGATTTATATAGTAGAGTGATGTTGAAAATAAACAAAATGGAAATGAAAAAGACTATCCTAGCCCTAAGTATTTTCTTAACCTTAAATGTTACACGTGCCCAACAGTTTTACCAAAACGGAATGGAGCATAGGGTTAGTAATCTAACATCAGTTACGCCACCTGAAGTCAAGCTAATAACAGACGAGCTAAATTCACTTACACCAATCGAAGCGCGTAACAATCCCGATTATGGTGTGTTGGCGGAAACCAGCCCTTGTACCGATTGCATCGAACTTATTCAGAAAAGAACAGAAAATACACGGTACTATGTAAAGAAAGGAACAAACGGTTCCGGTTTTATGTTGAGCAAAGGATATTTTCCAATTAATTACAGAGATAATAATGGGTTCCTCAGAGCTATTAATGAACGCCTTAAACCTGATCCTACACAGCCAAAACTTTATACTGCACCAAGCCAGAAATGGCCAACAAAAATAGACGCTGGAAATAAGTTTTCTTCTTTAACAAACAGCGGAAAGGAATTTAAGTTTAATCAAAATTTAAGATTACTCCATAAAGATGCAATCGGAAATGTAACCGTTTTAGGAAATGCAGATTGGAGCAATTATACTGTAGGCTCACAAGGCGCATTGATTACAAATATTTTTCCCAACGTAGATTTAAAAATTCTTGTATTTGAAGGAGAAATAAAAACAGATTTTATAATTAAACAACCCTTAGGATTAACCGGAGGAGGATGGCTTGTGATTGAAGACGATATGGGCATTCCTTCCGGAATGGCCTTTTCCACTTCAAATGCTCAGTTAAATTCCGATGGACAATGGGTTGGTAATATTGATTTAGTTGATCAGAACAACCCTGTTAAATTTACTATAAATGAGGGTTTTGCCGACGATAACACCTCTGGAAATCCGCAAAGAGCTTGGTTGGGATATAAAGTGTATCAGAATAAGTTTGAAATTTATTTGCCTGTTAATTGGTTAGGACAATCTTCAAGACAATACCCTGTTACTATTGACCCAACAGTGCAAACAAGCGGAACTAATGTAGCAATAAATGGACAGGGTGCAGGATATGATAATACTTTTGTAACAGGATGTTTTTATACTTTATCAGTAAACACACCAGCCAATTGTACCATTACCAACATTTATTGGTCGGTGCAGTATACTACATTTAATCCCTGTAGAGGGGGAAATGGCGCAAGTGTATATGGTGGTATGATTTTTAATTATTTGGGTTGCCGAAGTCCCGCGCCACCGAGCCTTTGGGGCTGTGCTCTTAATGCTTTTGTGGTTTGCAGCCCACCTGCTTTACCAGGCATCTCATGCTGTACACCTGCTGGAAATGGAAATTTTCTTTCTTGTGTACCGGCTCCGCAATGCGCGCCATACCCAATGAATTTTACAATGAATTTTGTGCAGGGTAATTATGCCGCTTATCCCGGATGTAATCCTGCTTGTTATAGGATCACTTCCAATTGGGTAATGACTATTGAAGGAGAAACAGTTGCTCAACCACCAACTCCCACCTCTTCAAACGGTTTTTCGTTTTGTTTAGGAGGCTGCACTAACCTTACCGCAACCGGAACTTGGGGTGTACCACCTTATACTTATTTATGGATGCCCGGAGGCGGAACAACAAACCCAATGAATGTGTGCCCTAGTGCCACTACTACTTATACCTGTACCATAACCGATGTCTGCGGTAATACAGCAATCAAACCTGTTACTATCACTATCACCGGCTGCTTACCTATTGAATTGGTTGATTATAAAGTAAATTACAATAATGATTCGGCGACAATCATTTGGGAAACTGCGACGGAACATAACTCTGATTATTTTAGTCTCGAAAAAAGTTATGATGGCGTAAAATATGAGTTGTTAAGTAAGGTTACTGCCGCAGGAAATAGTAATTCCAATAAATATTATTCTGTTAACGATATCAATCCAAATAAAAACGGAGCAACGTATTACCGTTTAAAACAATTTGATAAAGGTAATAGCGAGGCGATATTTTCTAAGGTTATTACTTTAAACACCAGTGAAAAAATAAATGAGCTGTTAGTAATACCTAATCCTGCCAGTAGCAATGTAATTTTAATTATGCCCGACAACCTTTTGGGAAAATTAGTTTATATTGATATTTACGATAATACCGGCAGAAAAGTAGTGGAAGCAAAATCGGAAATAACTCGTGATAATAACAGTTTTAATTTTAGCGTCTCTAATTTACCTGATGCAATTTATTTTATTAAGGTCAGCGATAATTTAGGTACCATAATAAGAAAAAAGTTAGTAAAGGAATAAAAATTTTCGCTAGACTAAACCTTCCCTATAGATTATTCGGAAATTTTTTTTGAGAAAAATAAATCGAAAAAAGAAAGACTGCTTGGTAAGGCAAACTAATTATAAAATAAATTGTAAATTTTTAGATTTTCTATCTGTGTCTATGTTACTCGCTCCACCATCAATTACAATCGTATCTAAATTCTGGAATTCAGTAAAATGAAAATAAAAATTATTTTATTTGTGATCATACTTGCTTTTACTGGCTTAAAAGTAAATGCTCAATGGTCTCTAATTGCCTCTGGCATCACAAACCCAACAGTTAGTGCATTAGCAATAACTAGCGGTACAAACGTGTTTGCAGGCACAAATGGTGGTGGTGTATTTTATTCGAACAATAATGGAGCTAATTGGTCTGCAGCAAATACTGGGTTAACAAATCTTTCTGTTCTTTCATTTGCTGTTAGTGGTACAACTGTTTTTGCGGGCACAAATGGCGGTGGCGTATTTTCATCAGTCAATAATGGTGCAACATGGACACAAGTAAATACTGGTCTCACAAATTTTACCATTCTTTCGATGGCAGTAAGTAGCGGTTCAAACATTTTTGCCGGTACCCAAATAGGTTTGTTTTTATCAACCAATAATGGTGGAAGTTGGACGGCAGTTAATAACGGTTTAACAAATACTACCATTTTCTCAATGGCTGTAAGTAGCGGTACAGATATTATTGCAGGCACAAATACCGGAGCTTTTATATCAACTAATAATGGAGGTAATTGGTCACCCATAAACAATGGCTTAACAAGTTTCCCTGTGCTTTCATTTGCAGTAAACGGAACAAACATTTTTGCAGGGACATATGCCGGTGTGTTTTTATCAACTAATAATGGTGGGCTTTGGACATCGGTGAATACCGGTTTAACCAATCTAGACATTAAAGCAATGACTGTGAAAAGCGGTACTATTTTAGCTGGCACATATGGCGGTGGTGTGTTTTTATCAACTAACAACGGAACTAATTGGTCGGCACTTAATACAGGCTTAACAAATCTTTTTATAAGATCATTCGAATCAAACGCTACCTGTTTTTTTACAGGAACAGGAGGGAAGGCATTTAGAAATCCGCCCGATTTATCAGCTGGCGTAAATGAAGTAAGTAGCAGTAATGTTCAGTTTAATGTTTACCCAAACCCATTTAGCACATCGGCAACCATTAAATATAAAGTAGACGTTGCAGGCAGATCAAATGCGGAATTAAAAATGTATAATTTGGTTGGCCAAGAGGTTAAAATAATTTTATTGTCTATCCTTCAGGATAAGTTTGGACAATCAGAAATAAAAATTGACAGAGGCGATTTACCTAACGGAATGTATTTTTATAAAATAAGCGAGAGTAATAAAATTATTGGTTCAGGAAAACTAATCATACAATAAAAATCAGGATTTGACTAATCCTTCTGTATTTCCGTTGAGCAAATAATTCCTTTAATCCAATTTTCATAATCATTTATGTTTTCACTGGATTAACATTTCCTCATAATGCTATTTAAAAATTTCATTGTATTCGATGTCAATTCAGTAAATCGTTTCCAAGCAATCAGCAGGAAAGGTGAGAGAAAAATCATAATATTCTGCACTTCTTTCTTACGCTCTCATTTAATTTTTTTTAGATTTCAGAGGGTCATAAAGCCCTCTGTTTAAGCACTTTACTTTTCTTACAAATACCCTTAATGTTAAACCAATTTGAACCTTTACTTAGTCATGTAAGAAATATCAATTTTGTGCTCATTTTCTGGAAAAAAAGTACTGTAAATTTGATGTATACAAAAGCAGAAAGCATGAAAAAAATAATTATAATAATTATTGCGTTGGTTGTAAAAACAACAGTAATAGCACAGGCAAATGCAGTTGCCTCGAACGAGTCAAACATGGCATACCAAAATGCCGAGCTGCTTACAATTATAAATAATCCGAAATTAACGGAACATGAACATGCCGAAATAAAAGTTAAGGAAACAATAACAAAAACAATTGTTACTTCCACCAACTTCCGCTCCAATTCAAAAACAAAAAAGAGTAATGTAAACGTTACTAAAGAAGGCTCATGGAATTACACACATTAGTACTGTTGGCCGTCCAAGAAATTGAACACACGGTAAAAGTAACCCTACATTAAGATTGAAATTTTAGACCTTACTGATTAATAATATTTTTTAAAGCATCTACCCAAACAGCACTATCGTTCAAGCTTTTCACAAGCGTAACATTTTCTCCTCCGTGCTCTTTAAAAATCTCATTGTATTCTGTTCCTATTTCATAAATGGTTTCCAAACAGTCGGCGACAAAGGCAGGAGAAAAAACCAAAACGTTTTTCATTCCTTTTTTAGCTAAATCTTCAATTACTTTATCAGAATAAGGCTTTAACCATTTATCATCTAAACGTGATTGAAAGGTACTCGTGTATTTTCCTTCAGGAATATTTAATCGTTTTACGAGTTGTCGTGTTGTTTCAAAACAATTGGCTCGATAGCAATATTGATTGTCTTTTGTAATCATATTACAACAATTTTTAAAATCGCAGGTATTATTTCCGTAATGCGCGGAAGCTTTTTTAATTTGTCGCTCCGGTAAACCGTGATAACTGAATAAAATATGGTCGTATGAATTTATGTTATATTCTTTCGCCGTTTCAACCAAAGCCTTAATAAACGGCTCGCTATCGTAAAATTTATTTATTAGTTTGATACTTGGAATAACTTCCCAACTTGATAATTCTTTTAGCACTGATTCAGCCGTTGATCCGGTTGATGAGGAAGCGTATTGCGGATAAAGGGGGAGAATAATAATTTCGGAAGGTTGCTGTTGTCTTAATTTCTCAAGCACATTTTTAATAGAAGGCTTTTGATAGCGCATTGCGAATTCCACAATGTAATTTTCGCCTAATTCCTTTTGCAATTTCTCAGCTAAACTTCTCGTATTAATTAAAAGTGGCGATCCTTCTTTGGTCCAAATGTTTTGATAAAGCTTTGCTGATTTTGGAGAACGAAATGGAACAATAATGCCATTCACCAAAAAAAATCGTCCTGTTGCCGAAATATCAATAACGCGCGCGTCATTTAAAAACTGCGTTAAATATTTTCTTACATCGGATACGGATGGTGAATCAGGAGTACCTAAATTTATAAGCAGAACGGCTTTTTTCATTTTATGAATTCGTGATATCGTTGTTAGCAGTTTCCGTTGACGAATCTTCAGGAGAAACAGGTTCTTTGTGTTCTTTAATAAATTTTTTCTGAAACGCTAAAATAATTCCAACACCACAAGAAATAGAAAAATCGGCAAAATTAAATATGGGTCTGAAAAATTGAAATTCTTCGCCGCCCCAAATTGGCATCCATGCAGGAAAGGTTCCGTTCCAAATTGGAAAATAAAACATATCTACAACGCGACCGTGTAAAAATCCAGCGTAACCACCTTCTGCTGGTAAAAATTTAGAAGTATTAAATTCATCACTCTCGCTAAACAACATGCCATAAAAAGAACTATCTAAAATATTTCCAATAGCGCCTGCTAAAATTAAAGACACCGATAAAATAAATCCCGGATGCTCTCCTTTTTTTACAATGTGAATCACGTACCATATTCCTGCAATAGAAGCGAGGATGCGGAATGAACTTAAAATTAATTTTCCGTAATCACCACCAAACTCTAAACCAAAAGCCATTCCCGGATTTTCTGTAAAATGTAAAATAAACCAATCGCCTACCACACGAGTTACTTCTCCTAATGGATAATGTAACTTAATGAAAATTTTAGTGAACTGGTCAATGAAGAGAACAGAGAAAATAGCTAATAAAGGTATTTTGTATTTTTTGAACATGCTGAATAAAAAAAAGTGCCAATTCGTTTTTAATATAGAATCGGCACTTATATAAGTTTTACAATAAAATTATCTGTTTTGATTTAATTTAGCATCAATTCCTAAAGTTGCGTGAGGTACACTACGTAAACGTTCCTTCGGAATTAATTTACCGCTAACGCGACAAATACCGTAAGTTTTGTTTTCGATACGAACTAATGCATTTTTTAAATTGACGATGTATTTTTCCTGACGAGCAGCTAACTGCGCTGTTTCTTCTTTCGATAAAACATCGCTTCCGTCTTCCAGTAATTTAAAAGTCGGAGACGTATCATCAGTACCATGGTTGTCTTCGTTGGATAAAGTTTGTTTTAGTAAATCGTAATCAGTCTGCGCTTCTTTTAATTTCACAATAATCAATTCTTTAAACTCACCTAATTCTTTATCAGTATAACGTGAACGGTTATCCTTTGTATTTATAAAAGGCTTTGGTTGCGCCTCAGTACTCTTTTTTATTAAGGGTTTTGATAAATCAATTTGTAATGGACGGTTACGAATGTAAGCTTCCATGCTTCCTCCTTTTGAAGTGCCGTCAGATTTTTTACGACGACCGCGACCTTTTTTAATTGGAATTTCATCATCATCGTCATCATCAGTTGGGGGAGGAATGTCTCCATCCACTTCAAGTGCAGCAGGTTCTTCAAGATCTCCTTCTAAAACATCATCTTCATCGTTTTTTTCGTAGTCGTCTTTTACGTCAACATCGTCATCATCATCATCCCCACCTTTTTTCTTTCCTTTTTTTCCTTTAGCATCAGGCTTTGCAGATTTTTTAACAGCGTCAATTGGTTTTCCAACCTTTTTTGGCATTAAATCTTTTACTGTTTTTTGAGCAGTAGCTTTTGCTGGAGCAACTTTTTTCGCAGGCAAATCTGCTTTTTTCGCTATAGGTTTAGCAATTTTTTTAATTGCTTTTTTTACAACAGGTTTTGTTTTTTTCACCGGCTTTTTAGCAGCAGGTTTCGCTTTTTTAGCGGGCTTGCTTACTTTTTTTGCTGCAGGTTTACTTGCTTTTTTAGCAGGTTTCGAAGCTTTCGCTTTTTTTATTACTTTCTTAGCCATCTTTCTCAGTTTAATTTTTCAATTGATATCAATGTCGATATCGTTTCATCCACATCAACAGCGGTTGCAGTAGCATTGTTCAGATTTTGAACTAATTGCAAATCCCCTGTCAGAGTTTCAGAGCAAATATAATTTAAATTATTATTTATAGCTGTATTAAGTACTTCATTTTCTTGAATTTTCACTAAAATACGGTCAGTTACGTCTAACCCCTTGTCCTTACGCATGTTTTGTATTCTGTTTACAATCTCACGAGCCAAGCCTTCGTGTTTTAACACTTCTGATATGGTAATGTCTAAAGCAACAGTAATTGCACCACTATTCGCCACTTTCCATCCGGGAATGTCGATAGGAATAATTTCAACGTCTTCTGTTTCTAAAATAATTTCAGTGCCATTAACATTTACAAGATGCTTACCCTTACTTTCAATATCATGAATTATTTTTGTGGCGTTTTCTGCACCATAAGCTTGCACGGCTTTCATGTTAGCACCGCATTTTTTACCTAATGTTTTAAAATTAAGTTTTAAGTTTTTTACAATTTGCGTTTTGCTTTCATCAACAAATTCAATTTCTTTCACGTTTACTTCAGCTAAAATTAAATCTTTTACAGCTTCAATTTTGGTTTGAGTTTCTTTATCTAAAATGGGAATTTGAATTCTTTGTAAGGGCTGACGAACACGTAAATTTTCTTTTTTACGTATGGATAAAATCATTGACGAAATTTTTTGAGCCAACTCCATGCGTTGTTCAAGGCTTGCGTCAATAATATTTGTTTCTGCTTTTACAAATTGCGTTAAGTGTATCGATTCGAATTGTAAAGGCGTTTTATTAGCAATAGCGTTTTCACGAATAGGCTTGCTTAAGTTTTGATATAACCAATCACCAAAAAAAGGAGCAATAGGACTCATCAACTGAGCAACGACCATTAAACATTCGTGTAAGGTTTCGTAAGCGGCTTTTTTATCAGCGCTCATTTCGCCTTTCCAAAAACGGCGACGACTTAAACGAATATACCAGTTACTTAAATGCTGATCAACAAATTCCTCTATTAAACGGGCAGCACGATGCGGTTCGAATGTTTCGTAAAGTTCTGTAGTTTCTTTTATTAAACTGTGAAGCTTAGATAATATCCAACGGTCTAATTCTTGTCTGTCTTTTATAGGCGTGATGTTTTTTTCATCAACTAAAAAACTATCAACGTTAGCGTACAAGGCGTAAAAACCATACGTGTTATAAAGTGTGCCAAATAATTGGCGCTGCACTTCACTGATCCCGTCTACGTCAAATTTTAAATTATCCCACGGAGCAGCATTGGCAATCATGTACCAGCGTGTGGCATCGGCTCCGTATTTATCAATGGTAATAAATGGATCAACAGCATTGCCTAAGCGTTTGCTCATTTTGTTTCCATTTTTATCTAGCACCAAACCATTACTTACAACATTTTTAAACGCAACGGAATCAAAATTCATTGTAGCAATGGCGTGTAAAGTAAAAAACCAACCACGGGTTTGATCAACACCTTCAGCAATAAAATCAGCAGGGAAAGCTGCTTCAGCAGAACCCTCACCCGCACTGCCTTTGGCAGAGCTCCCTCTCCCTTGCGCGAGAGAAAGACCGTTATCTATCAGAGATTTATTTTCGAAAGGATAATGCAATTGTGCATACGGCATTGCTCCTGAATCAAACCACACGTCAATTAAATCCGGTTCACGAAATAATTGTTTTCCGTTTTTCTCCAATACAATTGTATCGGCGTAAGGTTTATGTAAATCAAATGAATTATAATTTTCGTGAGAATTATTTCCGGCTTTAAAATCCTTCAATGGATTTTCTTTCATTACATTTTTAGAAACTGCATTTGCAATTTCTTTTTGTAAATCTTCAGCAGAACCAATACAGATTTGTTCTGTACGATCTTCGCTTGTCCAAATCGGAATAGGAATTCCCCAAAAACGCGAGCGTGATAAATTCCAAT
>JAYTSW010000196.1:0-1936 GCA_043745425.1 Sphingobacteriaceae bacterium
CGAACATGGCTGGTTCTTAAATACAAACCATATAAACGAATGCCAAGGTTTGAAAAACTATTGGTGCCACTTATTTTTTTACTTAATAAGGAAGCACTATTCGTAATTTCCTCGGCAGTACTATCAATACTTCTTGTTATATATTGACCTTCGATATGTTTCGCGAAATCAAGAATCTCCAGCAAAATGGCGTTTTTTTCAAATTCCGTAGCCGATATTTTTGCTTTATCCAACATTTTCAAACTCTGATTGTAAAGCCCCTTATTATAAAGCAATTTTGCATAATCAATTTGCTCGCGCAAATAAATATCCAAGTCCTGATTAGAAGCGTTTAAACGCAAACTCATTAAAATTTGCTTGTATAAATGCGCTTTAAGATTCGATAATTGTGTTTTTGAAATGTCGTTGGCTTTTTGAAGAATTTTATCTTCATTGTAATCCGTAAGCTTATCCATGGCGTCAAACAACATCATAAACTTACTTTCTTCGTTACTTTGAATACGGTTTACGTAAAGTTTGAAATTACGTTTCTCACTTTTACTTAAAGATTTAATTAGCTGATATAATGGGTCGCTATTTGACACACTTAAAGTTAATTATTTTTTTTGAACCGTAAATAATCTTTGGGATATGAAAAACTTCATCTATGTTTATAATGTTCAATAGATTTATTTACGGTTAATTGGGATTGTACCATTTCAGGTGTAATGAACCCCATGAAAAGCCCGCCCCGAAAGCACAAATTATTATATTATCGCCTGTTTTAAACTTATTACTCCATTCATCCAAACAAATTGGAATACTGGCACAAGTGGTGTTGCCGTATTTATCAATATTGATAGACACTTTTTCTGGAGGCAACTCTAATAAGTCAGTAACCGCAGTTATAATTCTTTTATTCGCTTGATGCGGAATTAAATAATCAATTTCTTTTTTCGAAATCCCCGATTCCTTCAATAATTCAATACAACTTTCTGAAATTTTTGTAACAGCAGTTTTAAAAACAGTTTGTCCGCTCATGCTAATGGCGTGTTCTTTATTTAAAACAGAATCTGTTGTTGCCGGAAACAAACTCCCGCCAGCTTTCTGATATAAATTTTTGTAACCGCTTCCATCGGTTCTTAAAACACTTTTTTGTATTCCGTAATCTAAATTGGTTGCTTTTAAAATTACTGCCCCGGCTCCATCACCAAATAAAACACAGGTATTTCTATTGGTAAAATCCATTATACTCGACATTTTATCTGAACCAATTAAAAGAATAGTTTTATAAGAGCCAGACTCAACTAGTTTTGCTGCTGTATTCAATGCAAATAAAAAACCAGAGCATGCTGCCATACAATCAAAACACCACGCATTTTTTATTCCCAACATTTCCGCAACAATTCCTGAAGTTGCCGGAAACTGATGTTCGGGTGTTGCAGTCGCTACAATAACAATTTCAATTTCATCAACATTAACTGCTGCTTTTAAAATTGCTTTTTCGGCAGCCATTTTTGCCATATAAGCAGTAGCTTGATCTTTATCTTTTAAAATACGTCTTTGCTTTACGCCGCATCTGTCGGTAATCCATTCGTCGTTCGTCTCCACCATAGTAGCAATTTCTGCATTGGTTAAAATGTACTCCGGAAGGTAACTTCCCGTTGATGCAATATAAGCCCGTGTTGACATAAGATGCAAAAGTAGATGTAGTATTCCCAGTATAAAAATCAATTTTACTTTCGATTACAATACCCAAACCACTTTTATTTATACTAAGCTACTGAGCACTGGTTAATTAAATGCCTTTAAAAAATTATCTGAACCAAATTAAATCCTAATTTTACCTCATGCACACTAACGCTTTAATAAACGAAACCAGTCCATATCTATTACAACACGCACACAATCCTGTTAATTGGGTGGCTTGGAGTGAGTCTGTTTTAAAACAAGCTAA
>JAYTSW010000197.1:0-7030 GCA_043745425.1 Sphingobacteriaceae bacterium
CTTCTGGATTGGATGCGGTTTACATAATCTTAGGATTAGAAACAGAACCAAAACATAAAATCTCACAAGTTTCAACTATTATCCTAATAAATACTAATAGAAAATTGATATATTTGTAGTGAAAATTAACGTAATCTTAGTATGGAAACTCAAAATATAAGCCTTGAAAATTCAGGTGTTCGTTTGGCAAAATTATTATTGAAAAATAAGGAAAAAATTCAGAAAGAAGCTCTTTTAGAATATCAGAATAATCCTGCCATTAAAGAAGCTGTTGAAAACTTAAAAAATAGAAATGCACAACGAGGAACACCCATCATTACATCTTAACAGTAAAGTTCAATACGATTTTGAATTTGCAGGAGGGATTTTCAATTCCTATTTCTTCCAAACAAACAATGGAATAATTTATGAAGTAATCTTCAAACCCAGTGATTATGTTTTCGAGGGTGATGACCTTTTTAAAAATAATACATTTGAGTTTTCCATATTAGTTGTTGAAAATCCTACTGATAAAAATCCTCCTTTGGATAAACTTATTCCAACCACAATTGCCAATATTTTCAATGATTTTTTAGTAATAAAGACCGTGTTATAGTCTATATCTGTGAAACTTCAGACTTTAAAGCAATGGCTCGTAATCGTAAATTTAATCAGTGGTTCAATGCTTATAAAGGCACAGAATTCATAAAAATTGATTTACCGATGGGACAAGATGTAAAAGGAGAAACCTATTTTACTTCTATGATTATAAGAGCCGATAATCCATACATTAACGAACTCGTTATAGCATTTCGCAAATTTGTTTCTTCTAATCAAAAATAGTAGAAAAACTTAAAAGGCTTAAAATCATCTTTTTACAGATTATTTTAAGCCTATTTTAGTTACTCAAATTACTATTCAACGTTTTTGCAAAGATGGGTCAGACGTATTGGATGCCCACAAAGCCACATCTATATCATTATAAATCACCAAATTACCATCATTTTGTAGTTGTAAATAACTTCCTCTGCCCGATGTTTCAGAAGACCAAAGGGGGTTTTTGTCTAAGTCATAAATTACCAAATTACCATCCGATTGAAAAATGCAACTAAACGCATTTTTGGCTCCCGTGCTTGATGCCCAAAGTGGTTTTTTATCTCTGACTCTGTATATCACCAAATTCCCATCTTTTTGAAAATTCAAGGTAAATAGCCCGTTATTTGAGGTAAAGAACTTTCTTCGACTAAAACTTTCATTTTGAGGTATTCTCAAATGCTCTTGTGCCTGAGCGGTTATTGCCTGTAAGATTATCATCAAAATCAGGCTTGTTTTTATTATTTGTTTCATTGTTTTGTTTGTTTAAATTATTACAAATTTGATTTTCCAATAACTCAATCTTTAATGTTATAAGCCTTTTTAACTGCCTCATAATCAGAGTAATCAAGGTTTGCTCTGCGTCCATTCACTGATCCTGGAATGATAATATAACGATATTGTGTCAGCCAACTAGTAGGAGAATAAGTAGCTGGAACGGTCTCAGCAGTATCCCAAACTGTATAAACATAAATACGATTTAAGGTCGCATTCACTTGAACTGACCATCTTCCCCAGAAATTGTTTGGAAGTAAATAAACCCTTTTATCTAAATCAGAACTCACAAATTTACCGTAAACTAATATTAATCCTTTATCCAAAATATCTTGGGTAACAGGAGCAGCAAAATCACTTCCCCATCCATGACCTTGATAGTTTGTAGTCCCTCCAACGTTAGTACTGGCTAATTTATACCAATAACTCGTATTATTTTGGTCAATCCATGCACCATAAATAACATTGGCTGTTCCTGTTGCACCCGTTGCTCCAATAGCCCCATTCGCTCCATTTGCACCCGTTGGTCCCGCAACGCCTGCTGGTCCCGCAGGTCCAACTTCCCCTTTTTCGGCTTTACAGGCATCTAAAAAAATAAACATTACCACTACGGCAAAAAGTCCTAATAATCTTGTAATCGTTTTCATTTCTTTGTTTTGTTTAAAGGCAAAAAGATTCGTTTCTTTTCACACCACAAATTTTGCCGAAAGATTTTAAGCAAAAAATCCCCAATATTGGGGAGAAGAAATTTGTCGATTTGTTATTTTATCAATTAAATTCCAACAGAAAATCAGGAATACTCCTGTGATGAATACCCATAAAAGTATTGGAATCATTGGGTGCGTCCATACTAAGAACATATTTTGGAAATTGATTTTTGATGGCTAATAAATTACCAAATTCTCGGTCATGCGTGGCTTGTTCTTGAATGAGATAACAGACCTGCACATAAACTGTTTCGTTATTTTTTTCAGCGACAAAATCAATCTCATTTTGACCCAAAACGCCAATCCTTACTTTATAACCACATATTCTTAGATGATTGTAAACCACATTTTCCAATAGTTTTTGAATTTCGTTAAGTCTAAATCCTACGATTGCATTTCGTAAACCCGAATCTTCAAAGTAATATTTCTCCCCAATTTCAAATATCTTTTTGCCTTTTATTTCCTGCCGTTTCACTTTGTGGATAAAAAAAGAATTTTGGATAAAGTCCAAATAATCAAGCACCGTATTGGGCGTAATGCTTACTTGTTGTGATTTCAAGAAATCGCTTATTTTCTTGGCAGATACAATACTCCCTAAGTTATCAGCTAAATAATTAACCAAATTTTCCAGAAAGGAAACATTCCGAATACTATTTCTTTTGATAACATCTTTGTACAAAATGGTATTGTAAATGTTCCTTAAATATTCATTTACGATATTTTCCTGCAAAGGCAAATGGATTAAATTGGGTAACCCACCGAATCTAAGAAATTGAATAAAAACTTCTGGAGTATTTATTTTTTGATGAAATATCAAAAATTCAGAATAGGAAAGACTATTGACTTGAATTTCGATATATCGCCCACTCAAAAAAGTAGCCAATTCACCAGAAAACATATTAGCATTGCTGCCTGTGATGTAAATATCAATATTTTCAAGATTGTATAAACTTCTCAGAGCTTTCTCAAATTCATTGATGTCTTGAATTTCATCAATGAAAAGGGCGTTTTTCCCCTCTGTAGAATGGTTTTGATAATAATTGATTAAGTCTTCATAATTTCTAATGCTGTCAAACTCATATCGTTCTTTGTCGATATAAATAACATTAATATCGGAGTTGATAGTTTTCAGTTGTTCAATTATTTGGTACATCAAATAACTTTTTCCCACTCTCCGCTGTCCAGTAAGCACTTTTATAGTAGATTTTCCGATGAATGGCATTATTTTATCAATATAAATCGGTCTTTTGATATAGTTTTTCATTACTAATATATTTTAATTATAATTCAAATATATAGAAAAATATATATAAGTTTTAATTATAGTTAAAATTTATATCCGTGGTCAGTGTCTCCACTGACCAATTGGCGACAGCAAGTTTAAACTAAGAATTTTAAATATATTTATCTGATAATCAGTAACTTGATGTCAGAATTTTTGCTGTCGCCAGTTGGTCAGTGAGGACACTGACCACGGATATAAGGCGAAACTGATAACTCAATTTTGACTAATCTACCAAATTATAATAAGCTTTGACAGCTTCATAATCAGTATAATCCACAGCTGCTTTTCTGCCAGAGCCAATACTTATACCTCCAGGAATTATAATATAACGAATCTTGAGTCCCCTGTTTATAACACTACCAGCACCCGATACAGAAAAGACAATTTTACCTAAGAATATGTTATAGGATAATGTACTGTAAGGTAAGAGAGTAACTAAATTATTATCATTAGGAATTTTAAGATAGACTCTCACATCACCAGTATCAAGAATATTTTGTGTGATTTTATGAGCAACAATAGTTGTTTGGAATGAAGGGAGTACGTTAGGAATTAAGTCCAGCCAATCAGAATATAAAACATTGGCAGTGCCAGTAGCACCTGTTGTACCCGTATCACCTTTGTCACCTTTTGCCCCTGTGTCCCCTTTATCTCCTTTCGCACCCGTTGCCCCAGGAGTTCCTACTCCCGTTGCTCTTGTGGCACCAGTCTGTCCAGTTGCTCCCGCTGTTCCATTATTACCATTTGTCCCCGAGGGACCAATGTCTCCTTTTTCACCTTTACAGGCATATATAAAAATAATGACTACTATGACTATTAGTGTTCTAAGAATTTTATTTGTTGTTTTCATTTTATTATTTTGTTTATCAACACTGTTTGTATTTTTTTAAATAGTTTGTTTTCACCATAGTTATTATGCTAAGTTTTTTTCAAAAAGAAAAGCTACTGTGGCACAGTATTATTTACCATAATTTCTTAACATTATCTTTTCAAGTTTAAAAATTAATACTATAATTTTAGACTGGTAGCTATAGCGGAAACGCTGACCACAAGTACAGATTTATTTTATGCTAAATGGGTTCGATTGATGGATTACTGAATAAGCCTTCGCCCGAGTGAAGATTTTTATTCTTTTTGATATAATCTTCAATTATATATTTAGCAGAATCATCTATCATAATAGCATATAGTTTTTCCACGGAATCTGTACATATAATTCCAAATTCTTTGTCAATAGAATCAGACTTTATATTAAATCTTTCTGCAACCCATTCAAAAGTTGGATTATTTGTATTTGCTTGAAATTGGAAAAGGTTACTTTTTATCATGGCTTTTTTAATTTTATTTTGAGAAAAATTGGGGACTAATTTATTACTCCCCAATTTCTAAACTTAATGATTACATCCACAGTTACATTTTTTTTCTTTTTTTTCAGAGTTAGAATTACCAATTAATTGTAAATATTGAGTAATTTCTTCCAATTGTGAATCATCTAACTGTTCAAAATTCATTCCGATAGGAGCGTTTCTATCAAAATCTCGTGGTATTCTCACAGGAGGAATTGGCGGGAATGGCAGTCTCCTAAATTCACAAATCCAAGGAAATCTTCTACATATATCAATAATAGGAGGAATAACAGGAGGAAACAATTTATCAATTAATGCACATCCGTTAATGACACCAAAACCTGTTTCAAAGTCGAATCCAGTAGGACTAACATCCTCAGCAGTTGAAGTTACTAAACTTCTAATAGCAGAAGGAGAAGTAGATGGATTTAATGCGTTGTAACCCTTAACTGACCTGATTGCTGCAATTACTCCTGATACAACTGGGCAAGCGGCTGATGTGCCACCATCAGCAGAATAAACACCTGAACCTCTAAAATGTGTATAACCAGATATGTCTGGCTTATTCCTTGTAAGAGTCCCAGGTCCTTTTGTAGAATACCCCAATCTTACTTTCTCAATTGATACTCCAGCAATACTTAATACGGAAGGATGACTGTTTGCTCCATATATTATATTAGTTTCTGTAACTCCATTTCGAGTACATCTTCCATCAGGGCAGTCTGACCCACAATTACCCGCAGCAAATAGAATATCGGCACCATTTCTTTCCAACTCTCCAACTATTTTATTAAAAGGGTGGCTTGGATTATGACTATAATTTCCAGGGTGTCCAATTGGAAAATCCCAAGATGAATTAAACATTCCCCAACTATTATTAACGACCAAAGACCTTTGTGAATTTTTCATTACATTAATCAAATGATTGTAAGCCTTGATAGCATCTGATAGTACTCCACTCATTACAGTTGGACCCGAAGCACTTGTACTTAAAACTGCAATATCCAATAGAGTACAATTAGGAGCAGCTATCATAACATCGTATGCACACATAGTTCCGTGGTCAACAGGCATACCACCTGGTATCATAAGAGGGTCGGGCATCCAACTTCTGGAAACATCAAGCGTTGGAGTTTTGCCTCTACCTCTTAAATATTCTAAATTAATTCCTGTATCTACAATAGCAACTAACACACCTGTTCCATCCATGTGTTTAGCTTTCATTTTAGCAGTACATAATAGTCTTTCTACATCTAAATCACTTCCAATTGGTCCCGTTGGGCAGACTGCAAACGATTCAATTACAGGGTCAGCATATATTCCGATTACATCTTTATTTTTTAATGCAGCTTCATATTTCGCATCTTCTAACATTCCTCTTAAGATGTAAGTAGAATTTTGAACCGAATTGTCAAACTCAAAAGTGTGCATATCAAAGATTGAATCCGCCATTGGCGAAGGCTTCTGACCACTTAGCTGTACTGGCGCATAAGAGGTATCTATTGTAATTCCAGGAATTGTCACTACTGCATTTGTCAATCCAATAGAATTATCAGACATTCCTAATGTTGCGTTTTCTGAAATATTTTCAGAAAATTTCATTTCAATAATTACATTTTTTTTCATGATAAAATTTGTTTTCCAAATTAGTAAAGAGAACTATTTCTTTTCACACCACAAATTTTGCAGAAAGATTTTAAACAAAAAATCCCCAATATTGGGGAGAAGAAAAGGAACTATTTTTCGTGAAAAATCATTAAATTGCACAAAAAAACAGCAAAATGTCAATCATCAAATTACCCCTTCTTTTTGAAGGTTCGCAAGGCGAAAAACATATTTATACCCTCTTTGACTCTGAGGCAACTTTTTCTTGTATCAATCCTGAAATGGTAGAAGGCTTGGGTACGCCCGAAAAACTTTACCGCCCAATGGAAGTGGCTACGGCTGCCATAGGGCACTATTTAAAAATAACCCATCGCATTGCCGTTGATTTTTATATCAATGATGTCCGTCTCTCGGATGAGTTTTATTTAATCCCAGGTCTTTCAGAGGATGCTATTTTAGGCGTAAATACCTTTCAGAAATGGCGAATAAAGCTTGATTTTGAACATGACACCGTCCACGTTGACCCCAAAGTGGCAAAGGCAATGTTGAAATAATAGCAAAGAGATTCAAGCAAGAAAGTTTGAATCTCTTTTTGTTTTAACGCATTGGATAAGGCTGTCCGATGCTACATATCCCCAACCCCCAATCTTTGGCACGTTATTTGTTTTTCGATTCACTAACCTTACAGAATAGCGTAATAACTATTTCGCCTAAGCAAAAATGAATATGAACAAACTTTT
>JAYTSW010000198.1:0-1928 GCA_043745425.1 Sphingobacteriaceae bacterium
TACTTGACGCACTCGAACATGATTTGGTTGCCCCAAAAAATTGGCGACAAAAGAACGGATTAACGGAAGCCCCAATCATTGCTTTATTACCAGGAAGTAGAAAGCAAGAGATATCATCTATGTTACCGCTCATGTTAGAAACGTATCCTGAATTTAAAGATTATCAATATGTAATTGCTGCTGCACCTTCAATTCCTCTATCTTATTACGAAAGTTTTTTAAATGGAAGTAAAATTAAAATTATAGAAGGAGGGACTTACGCATTATTATCCGAATCCTATGCTGCTTTAGTAACATCAGGGACAGCAACTTTAGAAACAGCCTTATTCGAAATTCCAGAAGTAGTTTGCTATAAAGGCAATTCAATCTCCTACCAAATTGCAAAAAAAATGGTAAAAATTAAGTTTATTTCATTGGTAAACCTAGTAATGGATCGAGAAGTTGTTAAAGAGCTTATTCAAGAAGAACTTACACCTTCCAATTTAGTGACGGAATTAAACAAATTGTTAAATCCTATAACTCGTGATACATTAATCGAGGATTATCAAAACTTAAAACAAAAACTAGGAGGGAAGGGAGCTTCGCTAAAAGCAGCTGAAATAATTATTGATCTAATGAAAAAAAATCCATCAGTCAAATAGGAAAAAAATACAATCAACCACCATTCCAAATCAAATTTAAATGAGTGTTTCAACAATCTCGTGACTCAACTTTAAACTGGTTATTTCGATTTGAATTAGATACCAAACCTGAGTTCCGAAGAATTATTTCCTCGGAACTTTTTTCGATGCCAAATTGTAATTTTCTCCTCATCACATTTTCTCTCTGCACTCGAAAATCATATTTAAATGATGCATCGCAGATTTGATATTTTCGAAATTTATTCTCTATCAGATTTCATTTATGTACTTGGATAAAAATGAATGAATTTTATTTTCTACTATTCAAATTGTCCTTTCATTTTTTACTTCAGTATTCTGGAAATTATTCTGAAACGTCTTTTCCAATTCCGCTTAATACCATCACTTCACTTAATTGAACTTCGGTGGTTTGTCGTTTCTGTCCTGCCTTATCAGTATACTGACGATTCACTAATTTGCCTTCTACTGCTACTTTGGATCCTACTTTCGTATATTTCTCCAATACTTCAGCAACCTTTCCCCAGGCAATTAAATTATGCCATTGCGTTTCAGTTACCTTTTCGCCTTTGTTGTTTTTGTATGTCTCGTTTGTAGCAATCGACACCTTTGCTAATTTCTGACCACCATCAAGACTCTTAATTTCAGGAGTCATTCCTAGGTTGCCGATTAAGTTCACTTTGTTACGTAGTGTTTTCATTTTTTTTGAATGTTTTTAACAGGTTTGAATTGTTTGGTTAAATCTGTTGAGTATAAATTTCTTTGGCAAAGATGAAGTGCAACATTGGCGCTAGTCGGTAAATAAGCACTTATATTCGAATATAGTCGTTTGTAAATGGATATCTATAAATTAGTTACACTTAAATCGGTTCAAAAAAATGTTAATAAAATCAAAAAAGTAAGAGTTAGGTTTTAAAATAAGATTGTATTTTTGACATACTTAAAGATTAAAAAATTCCTGAAAATTGCTGCACTTTTTGTGAATCTTTCACGGTGGGTTTTCAGGGGCGAATGAAAATGAGCTACAACCTTTTAAAAAAACAAATTAAAAAATGGAAAAATTATGCTACGAGTGTGGTGATCCTATCCAAGGAAGGTCCGACAAAAAATTCTGCTGTGACATGTGCAGAAATTCACACAACAATCGCTTAAATAGTGATTGCAACAACCTTGTTCGAAATGTAAATAATGTGTTACGTAAGAATAGGCGATTACTAGAAGAATTCCTTACCGATAAAGCTGGCAAAGTTTCAAAAGTAAAGATCGCTGAAAAAGGATTTAATTTTTTAT
>JAYTSW010000199.1:0-7022 GCA_043745425.1 Sphingobacteriaceae bacterium
CCTGTATAAACAACCACTTTTCCTCCCGGCATACACCAAGCATTAACAGTAGCTTCATCAACTACATTAAATTCCCATTTAAAACCTTCTAATTGCCTGCTTAATCCTTTATCGGCGTAATATTTTTCTACTGATTTCTGAATTCCAATACCAACCTTACGAACCAAATCAACACGCACATCACCAACGGGTAGGGGTTTATGTTGAGCTAAAAATTTATCGTATTCAGTTAAACTCATTCCTATCATTTCGCTTTCCGGAATTATATCCAAACTACGACGACCAGTGATTGCGTTTTTTTGACAAGAAGAAAATAAAACAGCACTTAAAACAAAAACGGAAAAGTAGAATCTCGTATGATGTGTCATTTGGTAGTTTTTTTTGATTGAATTAATAATGAAGTGTGATTTTGATGCCTCTATTTATCAAAATCTCTACTTCATTACTCAATTTTTGCAGTGAGTCCTCGCTCTAACAGAGCTTCGCACATTGGTTTTAATTTTTTATAATGAGCAGTTTTAACAGCACATCGACCAGCGAAATGCACCAAATAAGTACACTGTTCGGCCTGAAGAGAATCATGTTTACAGACTTTTATAAGACTTTCAGTTACAAAATCAAATGTGTTAACGTCGTCGTTATACAAAACCAGATTTTTCTCCTTTTCGGTTTTCAACTTAACGTCGGCTAGCTCAATTTCCTGTAATTCTGTGTTATTAAACATGGGGCAAATGTACAAAATTTACCAGATATTGGTCAAGACCCACCACTTATAAAAAAGTATAAAAAAGGGACTAAAATCAGGATGGAAAAGAAGGTGTTTTGGTTATATTTACATTGGAAAGGTGCCTTCGACAAGCTCAGGCACCGCGTAAACTAAAAGAGAACAAAATCGGTCACTGAGCCTGTCGAAGTGCCGATTAAAGAAAATGAAAAAAATAACATACATATTCATCCTCATCAGCTTTCTGATAAAAGCAGGAAATCCACCTGCAATTATCTTTAAAGAAAATAAAGGTCAGTGGCCAGAAAAGGTTTTATTTGGGGCGGAATTTTTGAATACCAAATTCTACATCAACAAAAATTCTTTAAGTTATTGTGTTTATAAATATGAAGATTTAGCTAAACTTAATGAATATACTCATCATAGAAATGAAGAACCGAAAGAAGCTAGAATAGTTCGTGGTCATAATTACGAAGTCAATTTTGTAGTGGCTGATTTAACTAATGTAACCAAAACAATAGAACAGCAAGAATATTACAATTATATTTTAGGAAATAAAAAAAGCAAATGGGCAAGTAATATAAAAGCTTATGGTAATTTATTATTTAATGAAGCGTATGAGGGAATTGATTTAAAGCTATACAGCAACTCTGCCAATTTAAAATACGACTTTGTAGTAAAACCAAATGGTAATGTAAATTCAATAAAACTATACTATAAATACATTAATAGTATAGAAATAGAAAACAATGAATTGCATATTAAGACTTCGGTTGGAGAAATAATTGAGAAAGAACCTATTTCTTATCAAATGATTAATGGAATTAAAAAAAGCATAAAATGTAAATATACTTTATTGAGTGATAATACAATTGGTTTTACTTTTCCAGAGGAATACAATAAAAATTATGAACTAGTAATTGACCCAACGGTTGTGGTCTGTTCTTATTCAAGTGCCTTTATGCAATCTGATGCTTCAGCTTGTACATTCGACGACAATGGTAATATTTATAGTTTCGGTTATGCTGACTTAAGTTATCCGACAACGACAGGAGCCTTTCAAACAAATTATAACGCCCATTATGATTATGCTTTGAGCGTTTACAATACCACTGGCTCTACAAAACTATTTTCTACTTATTTGGGAGGCGATTCATTGGATTTTCCATTAACTGCTGTTGTAAAAAATAATGAAATCACACTTTACGGACAAACACTTTCAAAGGATTTTCCACACTCAACAACGGCGTTTGATACCATTTATAATGGAAGTTATGATCTTGTTTTATCAAAACTTAATATGGCTGGGTCAGTACTACTTGCCTCAACATTCGTTGGCGGCAGTGGATTTGATGGTTATAATAATATGAGTGTTACATACGACGATTTTGGTGGCTATGGAGAAATGGTATGTGACACATCTGGTAATGTTTATGTGGTTTCAGCAACAACATCAACCAACTTTCCTGTTTTGGCTTCAGCCATTTCTACATCAAGAAAAGGGTTTTGTGATGCATGCGTTTTTAAATTGGATAAAACACTTAGTAATTTAATATGGAGTACTTATTTAGGAGGAACCCAAGATGAAAATGGAAGAAGTTTACGGTTAGACGGAAACGGTGGAGTTTATTTATGTGGTATTACAACAAGCACTAATTTTCCAGTAACAAGCGGCGCTATTCAGTCTACGAAAAAAGGTCCGACAGTTATTGGCGATTTATATATCAGTCACATCAATTCTACAGGAACTTCATTAATAGCCTCCACTTATTTAGGAACTACATCATTTGATTATGCGAGGCAAATTGACCTGAACGCAAACAATGATGTTTATATTTTTTCACATTTGCAAACGCCTTCAACATTTACACCGGCGCCGGTTAGTATTTATAGTAATCCAAATGGCTACAATGTTATTTATAAGGTCAATTCAACATTAAGCAGCGTAATTTTTAAAACAAAGTTTGGGAATTATGTATCCAGTCCTTCGGGTATATCCCCATATTTGATTTCTACAGCTTTTAAAGTAGATAGTTGTCAAAATATTTATATAGCAGGTTTTGGTCAAAATTCGTTCTTTACAACCCCTAATGCTTTCCAGCCTACCTTTGGAGGAGCGCAGAATGATCTTTATTTTGCTGTATTCAGCACAAATTGTTCTTCATTAAAATTTGGATCTTATTGGGGAGGTAATAACCCAAAATCAACCGCTTTTTATAATTATGGTGAGCATTCGGATGGAGGAATTAGCCATTTTGATAATAGAGGGTATTTATATATGGCACTGTGTTCAAATGGAGGAATCCCTACCACAACTGGCGCTTTTAATCAAATAAAATTAGATGATTCTACTTTTTGGAATGATGGTTTCATAAAAATAGATTTCCAAACATTTATTAATGCAGGTTCTTCTTACGGTGCAAATATTACGGGTTGTCCACCATTCACAACACAATTTGTAAGTACAACAAATACCGGAAGTAGTTATTGGAATTTAGGCGATGGTACAACCACTAATTTTGATACCATTACGCATACTTATTTTAATTTGGGAACTTATAACGTACTACTCGTTGTTACAGACACGAATACCTGTAATAGAACCGATTCTATTAAAAGTATTTTAAATGTAATTAACCCAACGCCTTTTAGTTTAGGAGATAATGTTGTTTCCTGTATTGGTGTAAAAGCTTTATTGAAAGCTAACATTAGTGCAATAACTTATTCTTGGAGTACCGGACAAACCACACCAAATATTTATGCTTATCCAGGAACTTATACTCTAACAATAAATAATGGTGGCTGTAACAGCAGTGCGGAAATAAGTGTAGTGCTGGGTGAGAAAAAATTATCAGAGCGTTTTCCGAATGTACTAACACCAAATGGAGATCTTGTGAATGATTGGATTGATTTTAAAAATTATAATTTTGAAGAAGTTGAATTTTATATTTATGATCGATGGGGGAAAGAGCATTATAAAATTATTAATCCAACCGAAAAATGGCAACCCAATGAATTAAAAGATGGCACTTATTATTATGTTGTGAATTACAAGTCAAGTTGCACAGGTAAGCACAATACAGATAAAGGGTTTATTAGTGTCTTTAAGTAAAAAAAACTTAACAATAACACGTCATTCTGACGAAGTCAGCATCTATATAGAAGAAGCGCTTCATTAAAAAGACCCTGACGTTGTCAGGGTGACGGCAAGAACATAAATGAGAATTGTAACCATAATATTTATTCTATTAAGCTTTCTAATAAAAGCCAGAAATCCCCCTGTAATTATTTTTAAAGAAAATAAAGGTCAGTGGCCTGAGAAAGTTTTATTTGGAACAGAAATCTTAAACACCAAATTCTACGTCAACAAAAACAGTTTTAATTATTGTGTTTATAATCCTGAAGAATACATTAAAGGTTTCGGTCGACATAAACAAAATGAAAATGAAAAAGGAAATAGTATTCACGGGCATAATTACGAGGTGAATTTTGTTGGGGCTGATTTAACCAATACAATTAAACCCAAAGAGCAACCGGAATATTACAATTACTTTTTAGGAAAGGATAAAAAGAAATGGGCTTCCAATGTAAAAGCTTTTGCCAATGTAGCGTTTAATGATATTTATAATAACATTGATTTAAAATTATACAGCAAAGGTTTAAATTTAAAATATGATTTTGTTATTAAGCTGGGCGGAAATACAAATTCCATAAAATTAAATTACAAACATGTTGATGGTATAGAAATTAAAAACAATGAACTGATAATTAAAACTTCCGTTGGAAACACTATTGAACAAAAACCGTTTTCGTATCAAATTATTAATGGGATTAAGAAAGAAGTAAAATGTAATTATGTTTTACTAAACGAAAACACTATTGGTTTTAATTTCCCGGAAGGCTACAATAAAAATTACGAATTAGTAATTGACCCAATAGTTGTGGTTTGTTCTTATTCGGGAGCATCTTGTTATGCTTTTGGTGATTGTTGCACCTATGATGCTAATGGGAATATTTATGTTGGAGGAGAAGCTGATATCGGATATCCGACAACTCCGGGAGCATTTCAGTTAAATAACCAGACTGTAAGCACTGCAGGTTGGGGTTATATCGACATAGTGGTTTCGGTTTATAATAATAATGGAACTGCTAAAATTTTTTCTACTTACATAGGTGGCGATTATGGTGAAATTCCAAGCGATATAATGGTTAAGAATAACGAAATTACGATTCTCGGCATTACTGAGTCTGATAATTACCCTTGTACTGCAACTGCTTTTGACACAACATTTAATTCAATTCTTGGTAGCGGTGATTATGATATTGTTATCTCAAAATTAAATATGACCGGAACAGCTTTATTAGCGAGCACTTATGTAGGTGGGACAAAAAGTGAAATCATAAACACTTTTAATGCAAGCGGTATTTGGTGGGGATGGGTTAGTGGAGAAATAGAATGTGACGATTCAGGAAATGTATATATTATAGGGGCCACCAATTCAACTAATTTTCCGGTCACAGCAGGCGTGATTTCTACAATACTTCAAGGCACAACGGACGCTTATGTGTTTAAAATAAACAATACATTAAGTAATATGATATGGAGTACATATCTAGGCGGATCCTTAAACGAAAGTGGTACCTCTATTAAATTAGACGGTTGGGGAGGGGTTTATTGCTATGGAAGTACAAGCAGTGCAAATTTTCCAACAACACCCGGTGCATACAACACAACCAAGAATGGAACGGGAACGAATGCAGATCTGTATATCTCACACATTAATTCAACAGGAACAGCTTTGTTAGCTTCCACTTTTCTTGGAACGAGCAGTCAGGATTATGCGGGATTAATGAATCTTGATAAAAACAATAATGTGTATTTAACCTCTAACTTAAGTATCACCTCTTCATTTACGCCAAGTCCTGGAACATATAGTAATCCGAATGGTTATAATTGCATCTATAAATTAAACACTTCTTTGTCTGGTCTTGCTTTTAAAACAAGATTTGGTTTTCCACCACCGCCTATATTACCTGCTCCAAGTCCTAATATATCTTGGTCGGCAATAAAAATTGACAGTTGTGAAAATATATATATTGGAGGATATGCTGCTAATATGCTTCCTACAACACCAAATGCTCTGCAACCTTATGGAGGCGGAACAACTGATCTGTACATTGCCGAGTTCAAACAAAATTGTTCTTCATTGGCTTTTGCCTCTTTTTTTGGAGGAGCCGCAAATATAAGTTGGAGTTCATCGGCTCCTGGTGAATCAACGGGTTTAGCAGATTTTGATGATAAAGGATATTATTATTGCTCTATGGGTATACCAGGGGGATTGCCTGTTACGCCAAACGCTTATGCAACCACTTGGGTTAATACAAATACTTTGGTTCCTTGTAACGACGCATTTGTAAAAATTGATTTACAAACTCATGTTAATGCAACTTCATCTTACGGAGGAAATATTACAGGTTGTCCGCCATTTACACCAACATTCGTCAGCACAACCAATACCGGAACAACATATTGGAATTTAGGAAACGGAATAACAACAACACAAAGTTCAGTTTCTACCACCTACACAAATTTAGGAGCGTATAATGTTTTACTGGTAGTAACAGATACCACAACTTGTAACCGATACGATTCTATTAAAAGTGTTTTAAATGTTATTAATACAACTGTTTTTGATTTGGGAGAAGATATTCCTACTTGTTTAACTTCAAAAACTTTATTACAGGCAAACGTAACTGCAGTAACTTATAGTTGGAGCACAGGACAAACTACACCAAATATTTATGTGAACCAAATAGGAACTTATACCTTAACAATAAATAATGGCGGCTGTAACAGCAGTGATGTTGTTAATGTTGTAATTGGTGAGAAAAAATTATCAGATCGTTTTCCCAATGTAATTACACCAAATGGTGATTTGGTAAATGATTTTATAGATTTCACGAAATATAATTTTGATGAAGTCGAATTTTATTTATACGATAGATGGGGTAATGAGCGTTTCAAAATAACCAACCCAACAGAACAATGGCAGCCAAAAGATCTAGATAACGGAACTTATTTTTGGGTTGTGAATTATAAGTCGAGTTGTACTGGGAAATACGGTACTGATAAAGGGTTTGTTAGTATTTTTAAATAACGACGGTCATGCTGAATTTATTTCAGCATCTTAAAGATCCCGAAACAAGTTCGGGATGACCAATGGAAATAAAATTCGTTTTGAATACGCGGTGCCTGAGCTGCCTGTGCGTGTCGAAGGTACATTCCTTAAAGCGTCCC
>JAYTSW010000200.1:0-1926 GCA_043745425.1 Sphingobacteriaceae bacterium
TTTAAATATTTTTTAACTTTTATGCCATCGAGGGAGGAACTTGTAATAACTAAAATATCTTTAGAAGTAGCCATAGTTAGTTTCTTTTAATTCCCAATGCAAGGGAGTAATGTATAAAATGAATGATGCTTTTATCAATAGTTGATTTCATTTCTTCAATGCTATTAAAAAGAAAGCAATAATGCTACTAATACCCCCAAAAATCACTATAAATTTATTTGCAGTTCTCGACCACCACATAGTTTCATATTGTTCCTCTTGTAAAAGGTAAGCTCTCTTTTCATTTAAACTTAGATTATCAAAGTCATCTTTCTTAATTTTCAACTTTCTAAAATCTCTTAACATAGTTTTATTTTGAGGTAATATAGTGATTTTACAAAGATGCTTTTTGATAACGAACCAATGGAAAACGGAAATAATGAGTTGGTACAGAAATGGAACACAAACAGTCAGTATTTCAATAAGTGGTGATATAAAGCCCGAACACCAACTTATTGATCTAAATTATAACCCCAATAGTAAACCGATTAATTAAAAGGTGCAACTTATTTAAATGCCTTCCAAATGGTCCTAATATGATAAAGTTGGTATATTTATCTAAAATATACACAAATGAAAGCTGTTTGCATATTTATTTTTACTTTTCTACAAACCTCATTTTTGTTTTCCCAAACAGATACTTCAAAATTAACTAAAAAGGAAATATTACTTGGTAAATTAAAATCGGTAAAATATGCAGATTTAGGATTGAGTGATGAACAAATTAAATATGTTATATCAAGAGGTGCAAAAGAAGCATCAGATTTTATTGCTATACATCAATACCTTTCAGATAATTTAAAATTAAGTGGGGTAATAGTTAAACCTCAAGACAGAGATATAGCTTTTTTAAAATGTAACTCATCTTCTGAAGTTGTGTCAGTAAGTGTTACTATGAAAGCATTTGAAAGTGATCTACTCGCTATTGGTAATTATCCTTTTACTATAAGTTTTAAGTTTGCAGATCAAACTTCATACACTTATGATTTTCCTGTAAGCGTAAGTGGTTTAACAATTAGTTTACCCAAAGCTATTATAAGAAATCTTAAAAAAAACATTGGTGATGACTTGACTAAAGTCAACCCAATAGAGATAAATATTTCAAAAGGACAAGTAATTGCAGATGAAAAAGAAATAAATCAATATTTTGAAAGTGGAAATAATAAAACTAAAATCGAAGGATTTTATACTTTAGTTAAAGGTAATTCAACATTTGAAAAAATGGCAATAATTAAAAAGAACGATTTACTATGCTTGCTAAATAGAGAAAGCAGATATTTCGCAGCAGATTGGAGCTTTGGGGAATTAAGAGGTATTATTGAACCAAGTTTAAGTTCAAGTTATTTTACAGGTAAGTTGAAAAGACTTGATAAAACTGATGCTGAAATTACTCTTACAATAAAAGAGGATAATATAATTGAAATATTCAGGAAAGATTTAAATGAAAACTGGACTTTTGTAAAAACTAAGTAATTAGTTTCTTCTTATCTCCATAAACAATGGTTAGGTAATATACTAAGTAGTGCTGTTAATCAAAAGAAAAAGTGATCAGCTGCCGAACTCAGGTTGGCAGCATGTTGATAGTATAAGATGTAAGGCGACTTTCGCACAACATCGTGTTTAAGTTATTGGGGCATTTGAAATGAATTGGAAAATACACTTGTAAAGTAAAACCCGTACGATACCAAATGTAAGGTTTATTTAGGACGATACAATCTATCTTAAAAACAAGGGTCGCTGGATATTATTTCCAACGACCATTATTATTTTCTAAAATAATAATGTGCCCAAAACAGGATTGCCGTTTTTCGCCTTGCTCAAAACGTCTTCCTAAAAGGGGGCGTACCCAAAGCCTCTACAAAAGCTTCGCTTTTGCTGGGCGTTTTC
>JAYTSW010000201.1:0-1923 GCA_043745425.1 Sphingobacteriaceae bacterium
GCTACTTTGTTCTATTCGTATTTTGTGGGTGATTATCCTTACAATCACGTTACTGCCATTGATGGAGTAATTGCAGCAGGTGGTGGAATGGAATATCCAAACATTACGGTAATTGGTTCGAGTAGTAATGATTTTACATTAGAAACAACCATTATGCATGAAGTCGGGCATAATTGGTTTTACGGAATTATGGGTAGCAACGAACGCGATTATCCCGGAATGGATGAAGGATTAAATTCATTTTACGAAATGCGTTACATACAGGCAAAGTATCCTAATAAAAAACTGACTTCACTATTTAATAAAGACAGCACCTTTAAATTTTTGGGACTGAATAAATTTCCCCACAAAGAATCTTACAAGCTGGCTTACTTAATTGCTGCTAGACAAAATTTAGATCAACCAATAAATACCGAATCATCTAAATTTACAAAATACAATTATGGCGCTATTGTTTATGCTAAATCAGCTATCGCATTTGATTATTTAATGAGCGCAGTAGGTAACGAAAAATTTGACGACGGTATGCGGTTCTATTTCGATAATTGGAAATTTAAACATCCAAGTCCGCGCGATTTACAAAAAACGCTCGAATACCATTGCGCTATTGATATGAATTGGTTTGTTGATGGTATGATTAATTCGAAAGAAAAAATTGACTACAAAATCATTCGTCAGAAAAAACTGGAAAGTGGAGCGTATATGGTATTGGTAAAAGGCAAAGGAAAAGTGAATGGTCCTGTAAGTATGTCGGGATTCAAGAATGAAAAATTGATTGGCCAAGTTTGGTACAGTGGCTTTAGCGGTAAGCGTGTTTTTGAATTCCCACCAAGTGAAGTGGATAAATTTAAAATTGATGGTGATAATACCATTCCCGAAATTAATCGAAATAATAACATGTTAAAAACACACGGTTTATTGAAGAGGGCAGAGCCGTTTCAATTAAATTTACTTGCTAAAATTGATGACCCTGATCGCACCCAATTAAATTACATGCCTATTTTAGGTTACAACATGTATAATAAATTTATGTTAGGCGTGGCATTTTACAATTATAGTTTGTTACAGAAAAAATTTGAATTTACTTTAGCGCCCATGTATGCTTTTGGAAGTAATACGCCAGTAGGTTCAGCTGATTTTCAGTTTAATTTAAATCCAAGTCAATCGCTGCAAAAAGTATCATTTGGCGCGAGGTTTAAAAGTTTTGCTTATGATTTTTCTTCACCTGATAAGTTTTTCCCCAATACAAATGTAAGTGACCCAAGTCTTTTTGCTTTTAATTATTATAAAGCAGAGCCCTTTTTGAGATTAGAAATTAAAAAGAAAAACCTAAGAAGCCCGATTTCACAATATATTACTTTACGAAGTGTAATTACTTATGTGCAAACAGATCAAACCTACAATACTGTTTTTACTGAAATTCAGCAGTCGCCATTCAAGGTTTCTAAAATGAATTATGTAAATGAGGCGGCTTATGTTTTCCAAAATAACAGAACAATTAATCCTTTTGGTTTTAATTTGAAATTGCAACAGAACGGCGATTTTTCTAAATTAAATTTAACCGCTAATTACTCTATTACTTTTAAAGATAAGCACTCTTTGGATTTCAGATTGTTTGCCGGTACATTTTTATCTGGTAAAAATAAGGGCGCTTACCGTTACAGGGCTAGCGGATGGAATGGTTATCAGGATTATAATTACGATTACAGTTTTATGGGCCGTAATGAATACAATGGTTTGGGTTTTGCTCAGTTTGCTGAGGAAGATGGCGCGATGAAGGTTTGGACACCGTTAGGACAATCAGATACTTGGTTAGTGTCGTTAAATATTAAATCGCCTAAATTCTTTAAATTACCCGTAAAATTATTTGCTGATATTGTAACGTGTGACGGAAGAACTCTTTTAAATCAAAAAGTATTGTAC
>JAYTSW010000202.1:0-1921 GCA_043745425.1 Sphingobacteriaceae bacterium
GCATTAACTTTAATTTGAGATAAATGTCCAGGAATTAATTCATTTGCGTAAACTCCCCAAACACCAATATCAACTCCATTTTTACATTTTAAAGAAAAATCATTATTTGGCTTCAACACTCCAAAGCTAAGTGCATTGGTATATTTTGAATTCGCAGGACAAAGTGATGTAAAGGGGTAATTAATTGAATCTAATTGAGTGACATAAGTTGAAGCAGTATCAATTAAAAATGAATAAAAACCAGCCCCTTCTGTAAAAGTTTGTTGTTGCAATAATGTTCCTTTATAAAAAAGTAAATGAGCATTCGGTTGCATTAAATCGCCGGCATTAAAACTACAATCAATATTTGAATCAAAATAAGCTCTTCCAGCAACATTCCAATAGGGAGTACAACTATTGGGGTTTAAATAATCACATAATGGCAAACTATCATATCTAGGTTGACCTCCATAAACATGAATATAATTAGGAATACAAGTAATACCTGTGTTTAAAAAATCCAGGTGACCAATTTCATTATAATAAGTCTTAAAATTGGGCAGACAAGTTAAATTGGGATTGTTACTACAATTAATAGTGTTAATACTGTCTAAAAAATTGGGAAGAGAAGTAAGTTGATTGTTATTACAAAAAATAGAATTTAATGGCAATGGCACTGGAGGTATAATTGATATTTGATTGTACGCACAACTTAGAGTCCTTAATGTTATTGGTAGTAGAGGTAAAACAGTTAACATATTACTATCACATACTAATAATTGTAATCCACTTGGTAAAGAGGGCAATGTTGAAATTTGATTGTTTTGACAATTTATATAAATTAATGAATTAGGAAATGAAGCTGGAAAAGAAGTGAGTGGATTATGATCACAAGATAAGCTCTTCAAATTTGGAGGCAGTGATGGTATTGATGTAATATTATTCCCACTACAATTAAAGTTAATAAGGGAATTGGGTAATGTAGGTAGTGAAGTTAAATGGTTATTACTTACACCGAAGTTCAATAATGATGAAGGCAAAACAGGTAATGAAGTCAATTGATTATTTTCTAATGATAAAATTTGAATGCTGCCCAAAGAGGAAGGTAAAGATGTTATTAAATTACTGCCAAATCGCCCATCAACTAATGCATTGTTAAAAGGTGGTAATGTTGTGAGTTTATTATATGTGCATTCAATAAATTGCAAAGAATCGGGGAAATTTGTTATATATAATATATCATGCTGGAAAGCATCTATGTTTTGTATTTTATTTGGTAATTGTGGTAAAAAAGGAGTATAAACAAAATCTCCTAATCGTAATCCTACAAGGTTAGTTAATGCTTCAATTCCAGTTATATCTATTGTATCAGAATTAGAATTGTCTTCTGTATCTAAACTAAGAACACTTTTAACATCTAAATCAGTTGAATCAATATAATTCCCATTCCAATATTGAAAAGGCCCTTGATTTTGATTTATTTCGTAATCAATTAAATCTCTCATATTAGAATCTGGCACTAATACCCATTGAGCCTTTGCTTGATGCGATAATCCACACAAAAAAAATAACATAAATAATACGATAATATAATAGCGATTAAATAATATTTTTTCATTCATAGTCAATAATTTTAATCGATATTTTTATTAGTATATAAATCAAATATAGTAATTATTATTTGATTTAACGTTTTCGAATAAATACACATCAAATTCATGCTTTACTTAAAAAAAACGGGCTACTCCTCATCGAAGTAGCCCGCATTATTCGTTTTAAAAATTTATTGTATTACAACTCTCAAATTGTTTTTTGAAAGTCCATCATTCACGTGTATAGTATAAATTCCTTTTGCATAAGAACTAAGATCAATCTCAAGATTGTTTAATCCAACATTGAATTTAGGATTCAGTGCGATTATCTGCCTACCCATCATATCATT
>JAYTSW010000203.1:0-6996 GCA_043745425.1 Sphingobacteriaceae bacterium
ATGGTACCGTTCTTCCCTCTTCACCAACAGGAACAATAAAATATTTTGTATTCAGCATGTTGAAAACACCAAGTTTACTGAAGAGTTCATTTATCAAAGTATCATTGCCACCCGTTTTGCTAATGCCTGCATAAAAAAATTGTATTTGTGGTTGGTAATAGAAATCATACAACTCCTGATATTTTTTAAGTTTAGCCCCATGATAACCGCCAATAGATTTATGCAAATAAGAAGTTGCCGCATCCTGAAACGGTGAAGCTGCTACATTTAACACTCGGTAATTAGGGTCGGTGTCTTTTAAAATTTCTTCATCGGCTGGCGTCTTTTTAAAACTTTCCATGTTTTGCGCTTTGGTTACAAAATTCTTTTCATTTAGATAACGCATATCCACCGTCCACAAATCAATCAAAATAAAAATACCTAGTGCGCCAAATAACATTTCGCGTTTAATTTTTTTATTGAGATATAAATAAATAAAAATAAAGGCCAGCGTAATAAAAATAAATGACCGCATAGCGTCTGATTGAAAAATAGCTTTACGAGCAGTTTGCAATTGAGGCATTAACTGAGTAACGTAATTACGAACTTGATCTTCAGGATTACCACCACGTGAATAGCGATAAATCATTTGCTGCTCTTCTCCATCAGATGTAAATGTGTTTACTACATCCGGGGCTAAATAACCTACCAGGCAAAAACCGCCTGTTAATGCAAATGCAATGATTAGAACTTTCTTTAATTCAATTTCTTTTTTAATGATTCGGATTTTTATTTTATCACTCAGCGATTTAAATTGTATTAATTCATTAAGTGTTAATATGGCAAATAACGGTAAGCAGAGTTCTGCAATTACCATCGTCATAGAAACAGCTCTGAACTTATTATAACCCGGAACATAATCCAAAAAGAAGGAGGTTAAACCCATAAAGTGATTTCCCCAAGATAATGCCATTCCTAATAATGTTATAAGAAGTAATGGCCATTTCAATTTGTTTTTGGTAATGAATAAACCTAACACAACAAGAAAAATAATTATGGCGCCAATGTAAACTGGTCCGGCTGTTATATATTGATCACCAAAATAAGCACCACTTCTTCCAACTGCTTCTTTAAAATCAGTCGACACTTTTTTTAACGCATTAGGATCTTCTTCACCAATAGGAATACTGGATGAACCACCTTTGTAGTCTGGAATTAAAAACGTAAAACTTTCGGTAATACCATGACTGTATTGAGTAACATAATCTTTATCTAAACCACTTGTAACAACTCCCGCATTACTTTTTCCATCGGGTGTAATGGTTAATTCAGTTTTACCTCGTGTAGAATATTTTCCATATTCTTCTGTACACATTAAGCTTCCTGCATTTGGTAATACAGCAATTATTGAAGCAACCATAAAAAATGCAAATGCTTTGAAAAAAGTTGGTAATGTTTTTTCTTTGAAAGAATAATAAGCAAAACCAACAATTAAAGCACCAATTATCATAAAACCATAATAAGAAATTTGAACGTGATTCGCGTTCAATTCCATGGCCATAAATAAAACAGTGAGTGAAAATCCCAACCAAAAGCGACCTCTGAATAATAAAATTATTCCGCCAATTAAGGGCGGCAAATAAGCCAGTGCATTTATTTTTGAATTATGTCCGGCCCCAAGCGCAACTAAAAAATAGGTCGATAAACCATAGGCAATACTTCCTACCAATGCTAACCATGGCTCCACTTGCAAACACAAGAGTAAAATAAAAAATCCGGCGAAACATAAAAAAATATAACCTGAGGGATGCGGTAAAAATAATTTAAAAGCTTTATCAAGAGTACCTAACCAATTTCCGGGATACAAAGTTGAAACCTGATAGGCAGGCATACCACTAAACATAGAGTTAGTCCATAATGGTTCGCTATGATATTTTTCGCGAAAATCACTAATCTCTTTGCTCATGCCCCGAGCCTGCATAATATCATGCTGAGAAATTTCTTTGCCAGATAATAATGGCTTAAAATAAACAAGCGTTAAAACAGCAAATAAAACAATTGCCGCTATGTAAGGGAGAAATTTTTTAATTGAAAATTGCATAATAAAAGATAATGAACAAATATATTAAAATTAAAAGGCAGAACCCGTCTGGCTCTGCCCTATTTATTCTTAATTTTATTAAAAACTTATTGTAGTTTGGTCCCGAAAACCTTCTTTAGTAGGTCGGTTACCCTAGCCATGGGATCTTTACGTATTTTGGCTTCTTCATCGGCAATTAACACAAATAAACCATTAGCTGCCTTTTTGGTTACATAATCATCCAAATTAGGATTCTGTTTTTTTACACCTGGTAATTTATTGTATTTGGTAACTAAGGGATTCCAATAACTGGTTACTTTTACTTTAGCAATCGCTTCTTTTACAATTGGGATGAATTGATCGTACAATGGGCTATAAGAAGTTTTGCGTAAAAAGTTAGTAGCAGCAGTATCAGCACCTTTTAGGATAGCGAAACCATCACTTACACTCATTTTAGTAATAGCATCTAAGAAAACTGTGCCTGCTTTTTTTGCAGCTTCTTCGGCGGCGCGATTCAAACTGGTTTCAAACTCTTCAATTTTTTTCTGCATGCCTAATTTCATAAGTTTATCTCTCATATCCTTGGCTTCCTCAGGCCAGGGAATAAATAAGCGTGGGTTTTTATAATAGCCGTCTAATTTACTTGCCAATCCGCTCGAATTATTAGTGCCTACACTTAAAGCTTCGCGTAATCCTTTAATTACTTCATCATTGCTTAAAGATGGTGTGCCATTTCCGCCAATAGCCGTATTTACAGCCGTAGTGGCTTGTTGAACTACTGTTGTTGCAGCGCCTGTGGCAGTATTTTTAGTTTGATTCCATACATCTTTTAAGACTTGGGAATTTAATGTTGATACTGAAATCAACGCAGCTGTTACTATTAATATTTTTCTCATTTTAATTTTTAATATACATTTACAATGATACAAAAATAAGGCCAAAATTTTATGCGTGCTGAAATATTAACCATTGGAGATGAAATTTTAATTGGACAAATAACCAATACCAACTCGGTTTGGATTGCCCAAAAACTCAATTTAATGGGTATAAAAGTGGCACATATGGCTTCGGTTAGCGATGATAAAGACGCTATACTTAAAGCATTTAACGATGCGCAACAACGGTCAGACTTTGTTTTTATAACAGGAGGGTTAGGACCAACAAAAGATGATATTACTAAGAAATTATTTGCTCAATATTTTAACACAATTTTAGAATTAGATGAAACGGTTTTAGCCCATGTAAAATCATTTTTTGATAAAAGAGGAAGAGAAATGAATGAAGCAAACCGACAACAGGCTTTAATTCCCAAAGGTTGTTTCGTAATTCATAATCAAAGTGGTACTGCCCCAGGCATGTGGTTTAAAAAAGAGAATACAGTTTTTATTTCGATGCCCGGAGTACCCTATGAAATGAAAGAAATGATGACAAATATTATTCTTCCAAAAATAAAAGCTGAGAATAAATTACAATTCATTTATCACAAAACGGTTTTAACGCAAGGATTGGGAGAAAGTTTTTTAGCAGAGAAAATTGAAAAATGGGAAGATAATTTAGCGGCTAAAAATATTAAACTAGCTTATTTACCTCAGCCTGGGATGGTACGCTTACGTTTATCCACTTCAGGAAATGATTTTGACACCATTAAAAAATTAGTAGAAAAAGAAATTGGTATTTTAAAAATATTAATCTCCGAATATGTTTTTGGCTATGAAGAATACGGAGAAGAGCCGCCTACTCTCGAAAAAATTGTTAGTGAATTATTACGTGAACGAAAGAAAAAAATTGCATTGGCCGAAAGTTGCACGGGTGGTTATATTTCTTCCTTGTTTACAGGTATTGCAGGAAGTTCAGATGTTTTTAATGGTGCAATTGTGCCCTATCATAACAATATAAAACATGAACTGTTGCAAGTTGATAATTCAGTATTCGAACAACACGGTGCTGTAAGTAAAGAATGCGTTTTACAAATGGCAGAACATGTGAAAATAAAATTTCATAGTGATTATTCCATTGCCACTTCAGGTATTGCTGGACCAGCAGGCGGTACCCACGAAAAACCGGTTGGTACAGTTTGGATTGCAGTATCGAGCCCCGAGAATACATTAGCGATGAAATTTATTTTTGGCGACGACAGACAACGTAATATAAAGATGACAGCTAACACAGCCCTAAATATGCTCAGAAAAATGATTTTGAAAGAAGAGGTGTAACGAATGCCATTCCGAATTTACCGCCGTCATTCCGACGCAAGTCGGAATCTCTAAAACGCTGAAAAATTCAGCGTTTTAGTCCTTCTTCGTTACTAGAGCGTAATTTCCTTCGATTTTAAAATTCCAAGTTTTATCGTAAATTTTTGGGAGGTAACGTTTGTATAAATGCATGCGAGCGTTTTCTGCTTTGGTTTCATTCTCACCATCACGACCAACAGCATTAAATTCGTAAATACAAACTTTAGGATGTTGCTTGATAAAATCTTTTACAATTTCAACAATTGTATTCATTACTTGAAATACTTCGCCTCTATTCGTCGTTACATATTCTTCGCCTTCAAACTCATCATTAATAACACCAAATACTATAGAGGCATGCAAAATATTATCTTGTCTTCTTCCAAAACGCACTTCGTATCTTAAACCTGAAGGGGTGTTAAAATAATACAATCCCGCACTTTTAATAGGAGGAAATTCTATTGACAATATTTTATCGTATGTAGACAAGTTCAGAGATTAAATAGTTGCTGATTCAACTATCAGTTCTTTTTTTTTAAACCTGTCGGCTAAAATTAATTCTTTACTTCCTGATGAGTAGTCGTAAAAACCTTTTCCTGATTTAACGCCGAGATGTCCGGCCATAACCATATTTACCAATAGCGGACATGGTGCATATTTTGGATTACCAAATCCTGCTTGTAAAACTTTCATGATGTTTAAACAAACATCTAAACCAATAAAATCGGCTAACTGTAATGGACCCATTGGATGCGCCATTCCTAATTTCATTACTGTATCAATTTCTTCAACTCCTGCTTCGCCTTCAAATAAAGTAATGATAGCTTCATTAATCATTGGCATTAAAATTTTATTCGCCACGAAACCAGGATAATCATTTACCTCAACAGGAATCTTATTTAATTTTTTAGAAATATCCATTGTTAATTTACAAACTTCATCGCTGGTAGAATAACCACGAATCACTTCTACTAATTTCATCACAGGAACCGGATTCATAAAATGCATACCAATAACTTTATCGGCGCGTTTTGTGTTCGCTGCAATTTGTGTAATGGAAATGGAAGATGTATTTGATGCAAGAATAGTATTAGCAGGACAAATTTCATCCAACTGTTTAAATAATTTTGCTTTAATATCTGGATTTTCACTTGCCGCTTCAATTACTAAATCAGCATTTTGAGCTGCCGTTTTTAAATCGGTAAATGTTTTAATATTATTTAAAGTAGAAGTTTTATCAGCTTCGGTAATTGAACCTTTAGCAACTTGTCTGTCGAGGTTTTTTGTAATGGTAGCAATTGCTTTTTGAAGAGCGGCATCGCTGATGTCAATTAAATTTACTGAGTAACCAAATTGAGCAAATGTATGTGCAATACCATTTCCCATGGTTCCACTTCCTATAACGGTAATATTCTTCATAGTTTAATTTAAACACGTAAATCTAAGCGAGAGATTCGGTTTTAACAAGGGGAAGTTTTTAACTAACAACTATAAAAATCTTAATAATTAAATGCCGTTTAGGTACGTTTTAGGCGCCTAAAACACAATAATTTAGAAGTGAATATAATAATCCTTGGTTAAATTTTTATACTCATCAGTATACGAATGGCGCTCGTCTTTTTCAATGACCATAGTAGATTCAGAGAATTCAGTGGCGGTGAATTCAAATTGCATTAAATGTCGTTTTTCTTCGTCTTTTTCTAAAGTTGTTCTTACCCTTAATAATTTTGATAAATGAAAGCCTCTTGCTTCTGCTAATTCGCGGAATTTAATAGCTTCGTTTTTAGGCAGTATTAAACAGAATTTTCCTTTTTCTGTAAGTACAGCCTTTACGCCATCAATCAACTCTGTATAAGGCAATATATCAGCATGCCGGGCATTAGAACGGTTGCTGTCGGAATTTTTAAGTGAGTCGACAAAGTAAGGAGGATTTGTAACTACCAAATCAAATTTTTTACCAGCCAATTTCGAAAATTCCTGAAGTGATTTGTGTTCGGCCGTTAAATGATCTTTAAAAATACTTTCTGCAAAATTAATTTTAGCTTGTTCGAAGGACGTCTGATCAATATCAATGGCATGAATTTTAGCACTTGATTTTTGAGCTAACATTAAGGCTATAACGCCTGTGCCCGTACCTATATCTAAAATGTTTAATGAACCGTTTGGAATTACCCAAGCTCCTAACAAAACAGCATCCGTGCTCACTTTCATGGCGCACTTGTCTTGCCTAATTACAAATTGCTTAAACGCAAATGTGGAGTTTGACATAAATCATTTTAAAATAATTTATCGGTTCTTACTTATATGTAGGTCGATTTGCACTAGCCCCTAACATCTTGCCATAACCGGCACTGGTGTTATAACGTAAGCAAATTTCTAAACCACCCTTAAGCCGTGAAGCTGGGGTTAACTGAGAAACATTTATATCATAAGAAATTCCGATTGCATATTTACTTTTCTGGTATAACATTGTTGGGATAATCGCATCCTTTAAACGATAATACGCACCAATTGAAAATGAAGAAGCATTTTTTATGTTTGTATATGTAGCCTGATCTTCTATAATATATTTAAACAACATACCAATAGTGGTTTCGCTGCTCGGCCCCTGCTTCATATATAATAAACTTGGTACTAAAGCTATT
This sequence comes from Sphingobacteriaceae bacterium, assembly GCA_043745425.1. Lineage (GTDB taxonomy): Bacteria > Bacteroidota > Bacteroidia > B-17B0 > Aurantibacillaceae > JAHEYG01. Next base: position 6,936 of record JAYTSW010000203.1, read on the forward strand.
CCAACAGATTTTAATCCGTAATCTACATTAGCATGGAAAACATATTTAGTAAGTAAACGTT
>JAYTSW010000204.1:0-6990 GCA_043745425.1 Sphingobacteriaceae bacterium
GGTGTGGTTGCCATAATAGTTTGAGTGTTAACTACTGGTCCTGTTGGAGGAGTCCAAGTATAAGATACCATGCCCGGAGGGCCAGATAACAAACCAGTACAAGATGTAATAGGTGTAGTAGGAATTGGAGTTCCACAATCTGCATCAATGTAACAATAAGCCCAATCATAATTATATAAGCACCAGTCACAAGTAACTTTAATTGTAATGTTTGTGAAGTTGTATGGACTTAAGTCAACACCTACAGTTTGCCAAGGCACATAAGTAACAGGATAACTTCCTACACTGCTACAAATTTGCGCACCTTGTAATGCGGAATTTTGTGCAACTCCTGGAGGTAAACCAACGAATGCATTAGGAGGTGAAGCGTAATAACAAGAATAAGTAGGACAAGCTAACTTGTTTCCATTTTGATCAAAAAAGTTAATTTGAAAATTGGCAGCGGCATTTGCTGTATGAGGAAAATTTAAAATAACTGCTGCAAAGTGTAATTGAAAATCATTATTTAATGGAGTAACTGCAAGGGTTCTCGAAGCAGAAGCTTTGAAATTTACTTTTGCATTAGGACCAGAACAACTTGTATTATTATCATTTAAACGTAATGAGAAATTACCTCCGCCAGGATACACTGTTGGAAAACCACCAAATGGATCCGTACCGCCATTCATAAGTTGGAAGTCACCTGTAACAGACCAAGTAGCTGTACTATTACCTTCAAAATCTATATTCGTACAGCCTACAGGTTGGTTGCCTTGAGACATGGTATTGTTGCCTTGACCAAGTTTAGCAGTTCCGTTTTTTAAATTGGCAAAATATTCTGCGCTACTTTTTTCACCATTAGGATTTGTTTGTTGATTTTGATTATGAAGATTAAATTTTTGATTAATATATGTCCTTTTTGCATGGCGTAACATATCGTTTTTTGATTGATCAGTCTTAGCATGGTGCGCATGACTTGAAGAACCAATGTAATCAAAACCGGCTAAAGAATCAATAGGAGCTTTAGACTGAGACATTAATAATGTCGACAAACTGATTAAAGCGGTAGATAAAAATATTTTTTTCATTGTTTGAATTTTACAATACAATATAGACTTAAAGCCCCAAATGCAACTAAATCTAAATAACTGCTTATGCCATTTGACGAGAAAAATGCGGTAGTTTACTCAAATTGGCCATTGAGTGAATGAAAATCAATAAAAAAACCCCTGAAGTACAAAGACTTCAGGGGGTTAAATATAAAGGGTTAAAAAATATTAGTTTACTAAAGCAGTAAATCCAGCATCAGCTTTTAATTTGATGAATTCTGCATCATCTTTAGCTGCTGCTTTTAAAGTTCCGTCTTTTTCAATAGCTGTTTTTAAGTTGCTGATAACATCAGCTGTGCTGCTTCTGCGTGCTGCAGAAACTGCTTTTAAATAATAACTTAAAGCCATATCTTTTTCGTTACCTGCATCAATTGTAGCAGCAACTTCACCAGGATTACCTGCTAATAATTGAGCTAAAGCTTTATTGAAGCTTTTTGAATCTCCGAAGTTAGAAACCGCATCGCTGTATTTACCATCACGAATTTGGATGATACCTTTGTTGTAACCAACTTCCGGGCCAGCACCATTTGCTTTGTTATATAATTCCATTGCAGCAGGACGGTTACCACCTTTTGATTGAATAGTACCAAGGTTATTAGCAATAATAGGGTTACCTGCACCATTTGTTTCAGCACGTTTAAATGCTTCACCAGCTTCAGTAACTTTATTTTGCATTAATAACGCAACACCTAAGTTGTTAGAGCTTCTCCAATCAGTAGGATATTGTTTTTCTGCTGCTGTATAGATTTGAACTTTAGTATTAATGTCGTTTGTTAATGTAGCACCGTATAATAACTCTTCAATTGATAAACTATCAGGGTGAGAAGTACATAATGCAGAAATCATTTCGTCAGTACGTGATTTTTTGTCAACGTTAATTGTGATTTCAGAACGACGTAATTTTGGTAAAATTTTCTCAGCTAATTCCTTATAAGTTTTAGATAAGTTTTTAATTTCAGTACGACGTTGAACAGGATCTGAGTACATAGTTAAAACACGTAAGATTAAATCTTTGTCAGCCATTGTAGAAGCTTCCATTAAAGATTTAAAACCATCCCAGTCTTCTTTAGTAGTGCCAACAACGTATTGTTCTTTTTCTTTACCAAATTTATTGTCTTTGTTTTTGTTCTTTTTGAATTCGCCCATCATAGCAGCAGAACCACTTTTTGCACGATCTTTTGCTAAGTTTTCGTTTTTATCAGTTTCACCGTCTGGAGAAGCATAAGCCGAAACATCAATAGCTTTAAATTCATACCATACACTGTTAATGTTAGTGTTGATGAAAGTATTTACATTTTTCATTTCTTCGCTTTTCATCTCATTCGGACGAACATTTGATTGGTTCATTGCATAGTAAATATGAGTTACTTGGTTAACTGGAGTGATTTTTACAAATGCATCTTTACCATAAATTCCTTTTTCGTCGTTACGAACTAAAAGTGGAGTGATGATAGTACCATCAGCAATTTCTACCGGAGTAAAATCTTTGATTTTTTTCTTCACTTGACCTTGAGCACGAAGTTCAACCTTCGCTACTTTCATACCTGGTTCGTAAACAAACTTGTCAGAAGTGTAGCTAAAAGTGCCCCCTTTATCGAAGCTAATTTTTTGACCGCTTCCAGTCGCTTTATCACCAACTAAAACAACTGGCTTCATTGCTTTTTCTCCTCCTGTATATTTTACAACCGGAGTAATGGTCATTGTTATTTTCTTACCAAATAATTTTGGATTGAATTTTCCGCTAACGCTAAACTGTACGCTGTCACCGTGCATCTCAATTGGATTTGGTGTTGCGCTGTAGTTAATGTCTTTTTGTTTTTTGATCATCTTGCCAAGTCCATTACAGCCAGTTAATATAACTGCAACTGATAAACTTGCGCCAAGAGTTCTTAATAATTTTGAATTCATAGTAATAGGTGGTTTTAGTTTAAACACGCTGAGCAAAAATAGAAAATATTCGATAAACCCCAAGCATTTTTTCGAATATTGTTAAAAATAAAAAAGCCCTGAAAAAACAGGGCTAAAATATTGATGTACAGTGATTTATTACTTAGCTAAAGCGTTAACCTTTTTGCTTAGTTTCGATTTAAGGTTTGCAGCCTTATTTTTATGAATAATATTACGTTTTGCTAATTTATCAAGCATAGCTGATACTTTAGGTAATAACGCTTGAGCTTCCTTTTTAGCTGTAGCAGCACGAAGGGTTTTTAAAGCCGTACGAGCAGTTTTTGCGTAATAACGGTTTAATAAACGTTTTGCATTGTTTGAACGAATACGCTTAATTGATGACTTATGATTTGCCATTCTTTTACTTTTTTAATTTCTTGCCCAAAATTGGGAGTGCAAATATACATTATTTTTTGAATATACAACTGTTAAAAACAATTATTAATAGGATATCGCTTAAACGGCGGTAAAAACTATATTTGTTTTAGTATGAATAGGTTAAAAACCATTTTTTTGGTCATTTGTATTGTCGGATCTGGGCTTTTTAAAGCTCAAACCTTAACTCCTGTTCAAAAAAATCTGGTCCCAAACGGAAGCTTTGAAAACTACCGAAAAAAATCGGGAAGCATACGCCAGGCCATTCCTTGGACTCAAATTGCTTCAGTTGATTTTTATCAATCCCCCGTTGAAAAGGATACTTGCTCAATGCGCGGCGGATATAATAGTGAATGTTATGCAGGCTTAAGATTTCAAAAACGCTATAAAGAATTTGTTCAAGTAAGATTAGCGGAAGCGCTTCATCGCGGCACTATTTATGATTTTGAAATGCATGTTCGTTTAGCTTATTGGAGTAACGCTCTTGTAAAATCATTTGGGGCTTTAATTTCTAAAGGTGGTTATCATAGCCAAGGCGATGCGGTTAAATCCTGTATTATTGACACTGTTTGTAAAAAAGGCGGTTTCATAAATAACTACCAATGGTTTACTATTAAAGGAAAGTATAAAGCTGATGGCGGTGAAAAATATATTACTATAGGAAACTTCATGCCTAAAATTGAAAAAGATTTAATCCGCATCAATATTTTTAAATTAGGATTCAGAGAGGCTTATTATTTTGTGGATGAGGTTAGTTTATATAAAGCCAAAGAAGCTGAAGAAAAAGTAGCAATAGAATATGTTGGCAGCATAAAACCAAACGAAGAAGATTCTATATTAAGTGTAAAGAAAGATATAAAAGTAGGAGAGAAGGTAGCTCTGAAAAATATCTTTTTCGAGAATGGAAAATATTATTTATTGCCTGAATCTTATCAAGAATTAAATAAACTGGCGCAATATTTAATTCGCACACCGCAAATGCAAATTCAAATTAACGGTCATAGCGATAACAGTGGCAGTCGGAATAAAAATCAACGCTTATCTGAATTACGAGCGCGTGAAGTGTTTGAATATTTAATTAAGAAAGGTGTGCAAAACAAAATGTACTTTAAAGGTTATGGCAGTTCACAGCCAGTGGCACCTAACGATACTGACGAAGGCATGCAAAAAAACCGAAGGGTTGAATTTGAAATCATGAAGAATTAAAAACACACAAAATGGAAATTAAAAAAGATGATCCGCAAACCATTAAAGCTTGGACATTTTACGATTGGGCTAATTCAGTTTTTCCATTAGTAATTACTTCGGCAATTTTTCCGAATTTTTATGATTATAAAACAACTCACGATGCAAGTGATGTATTTATTGGTAACACCGTTGATTTCATGGGCATGCAATTTGAAAATCAAAACATTTACACATTTGTATACGCTTTTGCTTTATTTATTGTGGTGATGATTGCTCCTGTATTGAGTGGGATTGCTGATTACTTGGGAAACAAAAAAAGATTCCTTCAATTTTTCTGTTATCTAGGTTCACTTTCTTGTATGTGTCTTTTTTTCTTTGATAGAAATCATTTAGAATTAAGTTTTGTTCCTTTTGTAACGGCAACAGTTGGTTTTTGGGGAAGCCTGGTTTATTATAATTCCTATCTTCCCGAAATTGCAAGCGAGAAAAACCAAGATAAAGTAAGTGCAAGGGGTTTTTCAATGGGGTATTTTGGAAGTTCACTTTTACTAATCATTTGCCTAATAGGTATTATGGTTTTTAAATACGAGGAAAAAATGGTTGACGGCGTAATTGTTACAACTGGTTTTTTTAAAGTTAAATATTCGTTTTTATTAACCGGGATATGGTGGATGGGATTCGCTCAATATACTTTTAAACGTTTACCTAATCAAAATCATGCGGCTCATGGTTCTGATAGAAGCGGATTAATATCAAAAGGATTTAAAGAATTGATTAAAGTTGCAAAGCAAGTAGCGCAGTTAAAACAATTGAAGCGGTTTTTATACAGTTACTTTTTTTACAACATGGGTGTGCAAACCATTATGGTGGTGGCTGTATTATTTGCGCGTAATGAAATAATTTGGGCCGATGAAAAAAGTAAAACTACTTCCTTAATAGTGAGTATTCTAATCATTCAATTTGTAGGTATTTTAGGTTCATTCGTGTTTTCAAAATTGTCGAGCAAATTCGGTAATATAAAAGCATTACTGTTTGCAATTTTAATTTGGGTATTTATTTGTGTGTTTACTTATGCGGTGGTTCGTTTACCGGTGCATTTTTATATTGTAGCATTTTTGGTTGGATTTGTAATGGGAGGAATTCAGGCTTTATCAAGAAGCACATACAGTAAATTTTTACCAGAGACTGATGACCACGCCAGCTTTTTTAGTTTTTTTGACGTGATGGAAAAAATGGGAATGATTATTGGTACAGTTTCATTCGGTATTATTAGCGAATGTGTTGGTGGTATGCGGCCCGCGGTTTTAGCATTAATAGCTTATTTTATTTTAGGATTTCTGTTATTATTGATGGTTCCTAAAAATAAATTGACCTAATTTTTTTGTTACCTTTAATTTTATGGAGCACAGAGATTTTATTCGTAGTCTAAGTTTCAGACAACGTTTTAAGTATGGAGTTTATCAATTCTGTGATCATTTTTTCGGCCGAAAAAAATTATTTAAAGATCGTAATAAGTTTTACAAAAATTTATTTGAAACCATGCCAAAACATGGTGAAGGCAGAATAATGCCTATTGAACGACGTAAAGATTTAAGCTTAAAAGAATTTAAAAAGCACTACGTAAAAAAAGGAATTCCGGTTGTATTGGAGGGCGCTGCTAAAGACTGGGATTGCGTAAAAAAATGGTCGTTAGAATATTTCAAAGAGCTACACGGCAAAGACGAAATTTATTTGGTAAAAGATAATGCTGATCGCGATTTTGAAGTCATAAAATTGGCAAACGTAATTGATGATATTAGAGGTGGTGGAAAAAAATATTTCAGATTTTATCCGTTGTTAAGTCGTCACCCCGAACATTTGAAAGATTTTGATTATAAATGGTTACGTCAACACAAAACAAAATCAATCTTGCTCGACGTTTTCCAGGTATTTATGGGTGGTGAGGGAACGTATACGGCGATGCATAATGCTAATCCGCCAAATTTATTTGTTCAAGTATATGGTGAGAAGCAATGGGTTTTGTATTCGCAGTATTATTCTGCAATAGTTGATCCCAATCCTGTAAATAGTATTTACAGAGAAGCGCCCGGAAAAAGAGTGGATGGCCCGTTTAATCCTTTTGAGCCCGATTACAAAGCGCCTTACGAATTGTTTAAATACATTGATGGGTATTCGGTACATTTAAAACCTGGCGACGTTTTATGGAACCCTCCATTTTATTGGCACGCTGTAAAAAACACCACCGATTCAATTGGAGTTGGATACAGATGGTATGCCCCATGGTATTCATTTAAAATATCACCGTTTTATATGTTTCTTGATTTGTTTGCTACAAATCCGCCAATATGGAAAACGTACGGTTTGTATAAACGCGATATTAACGAATTGCATC
>JAYTSW010000205.1:0-6982 GCA_043745425.1 Sphingobacteriaceae bacterium
GCGCAGATGCCGGTTTTGAATTCAAAGTAGTAGTTTCGACAGCTTTAGAAGCTACCGGAGCAACAGACGTATTATTCAAAGAGTAAAAATCCCCATTAGTTTGACCGCCAATACCAATAGAAGCTCCGGCACCAGCCGTAATATTAGCTGTAGCAGCACCAATTCTAAAATAAACAAAATCTATTCGGTTTGTACCCTCATATAATTTGGCTTGAAAAGAGATGGCTGCGGAAACTGCAGTGTATTGCCAAAGCATTTGTTTCCACTCAACGGTTAATATACGACTTCCAACAGCTCCAGTAACTTGATAGTTCACATTTCCGGTTCCGTCAGTTTTTAAATCGTCCCATAAAGGTGCAATAATTGGTCTATCAAAACATGTATTAAGATTATTAAAAGCATTACTGCCGGCCGATGTTGTTCCTAAGAACATAACGCCGTTAGAAGAGGCTTGAAAAGTTGAGTAAACCTGTCCGCCGAAACAAAAATTAAATCCAATGGGCGTAGATGAAGAAGTAGCATCATCAACGAGAGAGCCGTGTAAAATTGTTGGAGCAGCATTACTTACATAACCAATTGTTAATGCAGTGAACGTATAAGTGATTTGAGATTTGCAAAAGCCACAAGCAAAAATAAAAATTAATAATAAAATTCTTTTCATAAGTTAAGTTTAATTAGTCACTAATTTTTTTAGGTTCGATGCATCGTCAGTATTCTTAGGTTGACAATACTGAATAAATTCCTTGAAGTCGCCATCCTTGAACGAAAGAAGGTCTTCAGATTTTGGATAATATTTTTTCAATTCTCTCATAAGGTCTTTTTCATCTCGGTAAATGCTTTTATCAACCGAAAGCATAAGTACTGCATGATTATCACAATAGGCAACAATGGTTATTCCGCCCATAGATGCTAAGGTCGACTTAAGAGGATCAATGATGTTTTTATCATTGTGAGTTATACTCAAAAGTAAATTCAGCGTAATAGGAGACCCTTCAGAATTTGAACTAAACAGAACAGGGCTTGACTGCGAGAAAATATTAATTGAAACAATTAATAAACTAAAAAATAACCATTTTTTCATATTAGGATAATGTAGAATTACCTATAAAAATACAACATTAAAAAGCAATTATCAAATTATTAAAAGTGAGAGTTCTATAAATAGAAAAAGATACTCTTTCGTGTTCTGAAAAATCTAGACGAGAACTAAAAAGGAAAAGAAGTTATTTTTGATTTTTATCGATAAAAAAACACGTTTTATCTAAAAAATGAGAGCCAGTGTGGCTTCTTATTCGAAGATCAAATGGACGCATTGTTTTATTTTTATTTACCTGAATGAGTGAAGTGTGGCTTTTAATTAGGGAATGAATTCCTGTTTTCTCTAAAACGGAGTATTCTTTACTGTTTTTTGCCGAATAAGATCATGATTTTATCTTACTCGTTTATTGTTTACCTAATTTAGTAGATTAATTAAAGTAATTTGTCACGTAATTTTTTTTAATGAGTATTTCATCATCCCCAATAAGCAAAACCGCATTTTTAAAATACGACCAATGTCAGAAAGCTTTCTTTCTGTATAAAAAACATCCTTACTTACGCGATGCGATTTCAAAAGAAAAACAATTTACTTTTAATCGCGGACACTCAGTTGGAAAATTAGCCCAACAATTATTTCCGGATGGAATTGATGTTTCAGCACAAGCTAAAAACAGCAAAGCAGCTTTTGAATTAACGCAGCAACTTTTGAAAGAAAATTGTAAAACCATTTACGAAGCCACTTTTATTTTTGATGGTGTTTTAGTAATGGTTGACATCTTACATTTTGATGGCGAACAGTGGATGGCCTACGAAGTTAAAAGTTCTTTAAAAGTAAGCGATGCTTATATTAAAGATGCTTGCCTTCAATATTATGTTTTAAAAAATTCATTAACCAGTTTTACAGATTTGTTTTTAGTCACCTTAAATTCAAGTTATGTTTTTGAGAATAAAATTAATTTGAAACAACTCTTTAAAAAACGCAGCATAAAAATAAATGCTGAAGAAAATATTGATTTTTTCAATCGCACTATCTCTCAAATGAATTTGGTTTTAGAGCGCAACGCTATTCCTGATATTCCCATTGGCAAACAATGTTTTTCACCTTACGATTGCGATTACCTTGGCACCTGTTGGAAAAACACAAAAGACCCCAAATCTGTTTTCAAAATCGGAAAATCAGATCGCGAACAATTATTTGCCTTGTATTTTTCGGGAGCCGAAACAGTTGATAAAATTGATTTGAATTCAGATTTAAAGCCGCATTTAAAAATTCAAGCGAACAGCATTAGCACTGGGGAACCTTATTTTGAAAAAAAAGAAATCAATCAGTTTCTAAAAAAAGTAAATTCAAATTTTTGTTTTTTAGATATGGAAATCTGGTCGCCAGCCATTCCAAAATATAACGGTACAAGTCCGTTTGAACAAATTCCGTTTTTGTTTTCGCTTTGCTATTTTAGTAATGGAGTTCCTGAATTTAAAAATTATTTAAAGCCAATTGAAAGCGATTCGCGTTACGAATTTTTGCTCGCGATATTGGAAACAACAAAAAATTTCGAATCGGTTTTAGTGTTTGATAAAAACTTAGAACAACAAGTGCTCGCGAAACTGGAAAATTTATTTCCTGAAAAGAAAACTGAAATTGCTATTTTACGAGCGAAAATGATTGATTTAGCAGCACCGATTCAGAATTTTAATTTCTTTCACCCAAAATTTAACGGCAACTTTTCGTTAAAGGCCGTTTCCGAAATTTTTAATTCAGAATCGGATTACGCCAATCTTGAAATTGCGAGCGGTATTGTTGCCATGCATAAATACGAAGGCTTATTGGAAATCGAAAATGAAATTCTTGCTGAAGAAACCAAACAACAATTGATAGACTATTGTAACATAGATACTTTAACCTGCTTGAAATTTTTCGAATACCTTAAAGAGAATGTTAAGGAGTAGGGTTGGTAGTGCCAGTAGTTTCTTTGTTCTGACTCTTAAATGCATCTAAGTCGAACGTAAGTGTGAAGCGTAACGTGTTTTGTAAAGGATTACGCAAAGTAGTTGGGATTAAATACGCCATATCTAAACCAAAAACACTATAGCGAACACCAAGTCCGATGTTAAAAAACTGACGACCACCTTTAGTTTTATCTTCGTAAAAATAACCTGCTCTTACTGCAAATTGTTTCGCGTACCAATACTCGAAGCCAAATGCGATATTTATTTCTTTTAATTCTTCTTTAAAACCACCTGGCGCATCGTTAAATGAACCTAACATGCCCGCAACTACAGGGCGATTTGGATCTTTTCCTTTTGCAATTATATCAGCCCCCGTTGCAGGATCTTTTGCAATGGCTGCGGTTTCTTTTCCGGTTGAATCAACAACGTGTTTATAAACGGGTGGAGAAGGAACTAATAATTTATTGAAATCAAGATACATTCCAAAAGTATTGTAATCATCAATATCAATTTTATAACCGCCACCTAAACGAAGGTTAATGGGAATAAAATTTTTGACATTGGTATAAGATATTTTGTTACCGATATTCGTTATAGCTAAACCTCCAGTAACCGTGGTTTTTTTGCCCTCAACTTTAAAGCTTGGTTTAGTTTTGTAAAACATTCCAATATCAACAGCCGCCGCCTGACCTGCTCTTGTTGGCTGACCATTACTTAGCGTAACACCGCCGGTTAAATTTGAATTGATGTAACGAAACGCTAAACCAAAAGAAAATACCTGTGATAATTTTTGGGAGTAAGCTAAATCAACAGCAAACTCATTAGGCTTAAATTGTCCTGTTGTGTTACCTTGAATATCTGTAAACGTAATATTACCCAATGAAAAATAACGCAAAGAGGCGCCAAAGGCACTCATCTTACTTACTTTTTTATAAAAGCTTATGTACGACAAACTAATATCCGGAACCAATTGACGTAACCAAGGGGTATAAGAAATACCGAAGCCCATGTTTTTTTCCGCGAAAGCAAGCTTAGCACAATTCCAATGAATGGAATTAACATCTGGTTGTGTTGCAGCACCAACTTCGCCCATACCGCCCTGACGGGAATCAGGTGCAATTAAAAGAAAAGGCACAGAAGTTGTTATAGGATTGATGCCCCCACTTAATTGCTGGGTACTTACTTGTGCATTAATCTGAACAAGAGAAGCAAAACAAATTATAATTAAAACAAAAATTCTTGTGCGCATACTTTTTATCCTCACTAAAAGTGAACCTCAAATGTACTAATTTAATATTACTAATTTCTCAATTTTCTCGGCTTTTTTGTTGCCAGAGCCTGTAACGCTCAGTTTATAAACATAAACGCCTCTTGCTAATTTATCGCCAAAATCATCTTTACCGTCCCAATCAATTCCATCCGAACGAAAGCCCTCATTAGTAAGTGTTTGGCTTATCGTTTTTACAACTTTGCCGCTAATTGTAAATACCTGAATACTCACTTTTAAGGTTTGGCAACATTGATTATTTTCGAAAAAGAATTTAGTTCGTGATGTAAATGGATTCGGATAATTAAGCACATGGGTTAAGGCCATTTCAGCGCTTGCTGCCACAACAAAATCAGTGTGTACTGTAGATGAATTGTTTTGCACGTCCCAAACTTTTAAACTTAAGCGATGATTACCCTCTGATAACTGATCGAATGGGTATTTCACTTTTCCGTTTTGATAGCTGTTTAAATCCGCTTCGTAATAATCATTTAAAACTATTGGCTTACTACTGTTTTCGTCAAGAATTGCGGTAACATCATGTCCGATTCCGGTTCCTACAGTATTTATTCCGCTCGAGTCACTTACTTCAGCGTATAAATGTGGTTTTTCATTTGTGCTTCCGCCAGAAACAAATTTTTTATCATTCAAATAAAGACCAACAACAGGCCCGGCATTATCAGGTGTAATTGATGTTGATGAACCGCCAACATAAAAGTTTTTATTATAGCCACCCGCATCTATTAATCCATTGTGGGCATAATAACTTAATTTACCAATATCAAAATTGTACGAAATATCTTTGGGAACAATAAACGAGAATGTAAAATCACCATTCTTAACTTCTACTTTACCTTTGTAAATAATATTTTTCTGAATATAAAACTTAAAAGGAATTGTACCACCAATTAATGAACTTATATCATTTCCCAAACAGGTAATCTGTTGTTCTTTGTCAAAAACCGTTGGATAAAGAATGCCATTAAACCCGGTTAATTTATTTCCGCCCTTACCGCCAACGTAACCTTTTACAGTAACTTTTGAAAGCGCAGTAATAGTATCGAAAGTAGTTGGCGTAATGATTTTGCTATTTATTTGTGTTGTATAAACTTTTTCCTGTGGATAAGCTAAACGAAGAGCCGGATCACCTAGTAAATGAAAATTGAGAAAGTAAAATTGTATACCCGATTTAACTTTGGTTAGGCGAACCATATCACCTAAACAAGGCATTTTTCCGTTGGGTAAAGTATCAAAAATAACGTCGTACAGATTTGAATTTAAAGTAAAGTTGGTATTTGAAAATGCTAAACGAACCGTAGTTAACAAAGCAATGGCGGCACCATTCGGATTTAAAAAACAAAGTTCGCCAGCCGAAGTTCTATCAGGGTCATCAAAACGACTAAACTCACAGGTAGCTGTAATAAACAGCGACAAATTATTTTTATTATTCCAACCTTGTATTTGTGATACTTCTACATAACGTTCATGACCTAAACCAACCTCACCACCATGTCCGGTATAATTTAAAACTAAAGTTCCTTTTTCAACGCGATGGTCAATTCCTGAGCTTACATCAGGATAACGATCTCCTCCTGGAGTTGTTTGTTGTAAAAAAGCATCAGCATAAATTTTATCAATATTGTATTCGGGGTGATTAGTTTTTACTTTAATAGCTAATTGATCAGCGTCCGACATATGCGTCTGATTATCTTCATCATCACCAACAAAAGTTACCCAGTTACGCCAATCTCCAAGCGGATAGCTTGAAGCGGAAGTACAAGAGCTTTCATTTTCGTTCACTGAAAAATTATAATTCTTTTTATAATAGGCTTCTACTTTATCTAGAGCAATGTTAGCTTCATTAACTGTTTTAACAGGAAATCTTCCGATGCCAATATCTACTAAAGCTGAACTCCAGTCTTCACCTTCAGCATCTCCCATCCATCCATAAAAATCGTCGCATACAGTTGATATGGTTGGGTTGTAAGAATTTTCTTTTGGAAACCCACCGACCTGGTAAGCCGGAATTAAAGAAGAATTATTGGCGCTATAACGGTCTTTCAATTTGTAAGAACCATCACCATACAGTAATAAATATTTTACTTGTGTTCCGGCAGATAAATTACGATTGTAAAGCATTCTCACAAAATCACGAATAGCAACAGGGTCCGGTTTACCACTTGAAAATTCATTATACACTTGATCAGTTGTAACAACAGCTGAAGTAAATCCATCGTACTGTTGATGTAACGTTGCTAATTTTTGAGCTTGTGCCAAATAACCTGGGTAGGTGACAATAACATAATCGGCCTGAGCAACACTATGCAGATTTTGATTAATGACTTTTGTTACAAAACTTGCTGTTAAATAATCTGAACCATTAAATACTACATATTCTTTTAATGAATCATTATTCGTTGTAAAATCAATAACATTTGCATTTAAGTTGTATTGTTGATTAGTTACATTGGTAATATCAGTGACATCCCAAATGGAGATAGAGGAGAATCCATTAGTATTTAAGCTATAGTTAGTAAGGTTACCTGTTCCGATAGTGCGTTTATCTCTGAACTGGAATTGAGAACTGTTAAACACTAAATTACGTCGGCAGTTGAACATTATTTTATCGAGCCAGCCAACAACAACTGGCGTTTGTTTTGTAACTCCGAAGTTTAATAATGAGGGGCTATTACAAAGAGTTTTACTGCAATTTTCGGACAATGAAACATA
>JAYTSW010000206.1:0-6978 GCA_043745425.1 Sphingobacteriaceae bacterium
GCTTACCCAAGTTTGCGCAGGAATTCCACTTTTAGAAATGGCAGAAGATGTATTTACCCATGTTGCACCTGCGTCAGCAGAATATTGTAAATTTCCATCGTCAGTTCCAACCCAAATAAAATTTTCATCAAATGAAGATTCTGCAATGGTAAAAATGGTACAATGATTTTCAGCAGATGTATTGTCTTCACTTAATCCACCGCTTTCTTCTTGTTTTTGTTTTGCCTTGTTGTTGGTTGTTAAGTCTGCCGAAATACGTTTCCAGTTTCTGCCCTGATCAGTTGATTTATATAAATACTGCGAACCAACATATAAATTTTTTGGATTTTTTGCACCAGTTACAATTGGCGTATTCCAATTCCAGCGTAATTTTTCTTCTTTGCTTGTTTTTTGAGGTTGAATAAATTCACTTTTCATGTTGGCTAATTCGGTACGGAACATATTTCCTCCCTGATATTCGGTGTAAATATATTTTCCATCAACATCAGGCACAGTCCAAAATCCATCGCCACCACCTACACGGTCCCAATTGGCATTACCAATTCCGCCGGGAGCAGCACTTGGTGCCATCCAACTTCCGTTATCCTGTAAACCTCCGTAAATATTGTAAGGTTCTTTTGTATCGTACGCAACATGATAAAATTGTCCAACAGGTAAACTATGTGTGAAATGCCAGGTTAATCCTTTATCAATACTATTATAAACACCACCATCGGTTCCTAAATACATAATGTTTGTATTGCTTGGATTAATCCATAAGGCGTGCATATCGCTGTGTACCCATCCGCCGTCGCCACTTGCTTCGCTGAAAGAATAACCACCATCATCACTATACCCAAAAACAAAAGCGGGACGATAAATGCGTTTCGGATTTTTAGGGTCAACAACAATTGTACTGAAATAGAATGGACGCGCCTTTACATTCATAGGTGCACTTTGTTCCTTCCAATTTTCACCGCCATCAGATGAAATATATAAGCCCATGTTTTTTGCTTCAACAATAGCAAACATTTGTTTAGGGTCGCTTGGCGCGAGTGTCATTGCTATTCGTCCGAATGGTTTTTCAGGTAATCCGTTTTTAATTTCTTTCCATGTTTTTCCTGCATCAGTACTTTTAAATAAACCACTTCCTTTTCCTCCGGAGTTAAAGCTAAATGGTTGTCTTCTGAATTGCCACATGGATGCAAAAAGAATATTAGGATTAGTTGGATCAATTAATAATTCAGCACAGCCTGTTTGAGTGTCGATATAAAAAATCTTTTCCCAGGTCTCGCCACCGTTAGTTGATTTGTAAACACCGCGATGTTTGCTGTCGCTCCAAAGTGCGCCTGGAACCGCTGCATAAATTATTTCCGTGTTTTCTGGATTAATAACAATACGTGAAATATGTTCAGTGCTATCTAATCCTATTTTCTTCCAGTTGTCGCCACCATCAGTTGTTTTGTACATACCGTTTCCAATAGAAACTGTGTTACGTACGTTACTTTCACCTGTAGCAACATAAACTATTTTCGGATTTTTTTGATCGATGGCTAATGCACCAATCGATTGACAATATTTATCAAATAGAGATTTATAAGAACCGCCTGCATTGGTTGATTTCCAAACACCACCACCGGCAGTACCAATGTAAATTGTTTTACCATCATCGCTATTTACGCCGTCAATAGCGGTAATACGTCCGCTCATTGTTCCTGGACCAAGCGCACGCGCTTCGAAAGCACCGAATATAGATGAGTTAACAGGAGTTGTTTGCGCGTTTACATTTAAACAACACGCCAAAAGCGATAAGCTAATTAATTTTTGCATAAGGGGATTTTAAAATAAAATTGTCATCCTGAGTTTATCGTAGTGCTATTTAGTAGCAGGAGGTGTTGTGGGTTTAAACAAAGCCTCGTCAATTTTTGGATTGATAGTTAAAGAAGTTACTTCAGTTTCACCAAATCCGCCACCAACATTGTATGGATAAACAATTCCTTCAGGCGTTTTTTTATAATTACTAAACGTTGTTGAGTTCTCCATTTCTTTACCGTTAACAGTCATTTTATTTGTTTCCTTAATTACATAGTAATTGCTTGGGTCAATAAAATAAGTGGATTCGATGCCATCTTTATCTGTCATTTTTAATTTTAAACACTCCGTACCGTCAACGTCATCTTTTCCCATATATTCTAATTTTTTCCCTAATTCTTTGTAGGTTAAAAAATCACTTTGAAGATTTAAACCGTCTTGTGCTTTTTTTACATCATCAGCAGTTAATGGTTCCGGTTTTGTTTGTCCTTGGAATGGCATGTAGCTCCATCCTTCGGTGTTGGTTAAAATACTGTAGCCTTCCATTCCCATAAGAGCGATGTTTTGGCGCATAGCTTTTTTATCAATTTGATAAATAGTAATTTTTATTTCGGCGCCGTTGGCTTTCATCGCCATTTCGGTTTTCATGCTTTTTACTTTGGCCCAATTATCTTTTCCGCCAATGGCTTCAATATGTTTTTTTACAATTTCATCAGTGGTTTGTGAAAACAAAGTTGATGATACTAAGCTTAGTGTTACTAAGACTAAAATTGATTTTAAGTTTTTCATTTTTAAGATATTTAATAAGTAAATGTAATTTAATTAAACGGGAAGAAGCCCTTTTTAGTACAAATGTTTGTTAATTGGAGAAAATCTAAATGAATGTTTAAATGTTTGATAATCATTGAGATTTGAGAGGGAAATAGGGGCGTTTAAGGAAGCAGCTTATCGTTTACATAATTTATCCCCTAAAATGGGTGATAGTTTAGGATGACTTCGACAAGCTCAGTCATCCATATCGTTGTGTAATTAGTTTATGGTTCGACAAGCTCACCATGACTCATATTTCAAGTATAAATTCGTTTGTTTATTCGTTTAGGGCTCCTTCTGAGCTTGAAGAAGAATCACTGTGATTCGCGTTCAGTTGTAAATTCTTTTCTAGGCCGTAAAGTCATGGTGAGCTTGTCGAACCATGATGAGGATTAAATTTAGAGTGCACTGAGCTTGACGAAGTGCTGATAACGGGAAAACCCAATGCTGTAAACAGCATCAGGTTTCCTTTTACTTAGGGGTTAAACATCTACTAATTTACCTCATAAGCTGAAGTAAACATAGAATAAATTGAGCCATAAAAATCGTAGGATTAACAGCTGGTTACAGAATCTTTATTGGTGGTTGGTATCGGAGTGTATTTGGTATGCGGCAGCTCGATACTTCAACAAGCTCAGCACAGGCTGCTCAGTGACCACCTGAATTACAACTCAGAATTTATTTAATGCATCGGTGGTTAAACGTGTCGAAGACACCATGGGAAGTTATTTCGCCAATAATTTATTCACTTCCGCTAATTTACCTGTAGCATAAGGGTCGCCTGCTTTCACTTTTAAAACATCTTCATAAGCTGTTTTAGCTTCGCTCCAACGTTTCATTTTAAAAAATCCTTCTGCTTTGTTTAAAGCGTTTTTATATTCATTGGCGCCTATAACTTGCGGTTTTTTGTATTTGCTATCGCCGTGACCAATTACAGGCTCATCATCTTTGTGTTTTGTTTCGTACTCATGTTTTTTAATTTCTTTTTCGTTGTCTGGCATTTTATTTTTTGCAACATCATCTGTTTTTTCTGCCGGTTTTTTAGCAGGTTTTTTTTCGGGAGCAGGTTTCGCTACTACTGTATTTGTTTTTGCAGCTTCTGCTTTTTCTTTTGCTTTTTGTTCTTTTGCTAATTTATCAGCTTCAGCTTTTTCGGCAGCAGCTTTTGTCTTTGCTTCTTTATCGGCAGCGGCTTTTTCTTTTGCAAGTTTATCTGCTTCGGCTTTATCCGCCGCCACTTTTTCTTTCGTAGCTTTATCCGCTAATGCTTTTTCTTCTGCGACTTTCTTCGCGTTTTCAGCAGCTTTTTTCTTTTCTTCTTCTATTTTTTCGCAATCCGGCACTTTTGCCAATTGAATAACAGGATACTCTTCGCCGGGAATTAATGCAATGGCTTCTTTGTATAATCTCCTCGCTAAAGGACAATCAGGAATAGCCAATGCATCATTACCTAATTTATTGGTGCCACAAAATTTATTAATTAAGATATCTTCATTAGCGCGTATTTTAGCAACTAGTCCGGTGCCGTACTCGGTATAGTCCGCATCATCATCAAAGTTTTTTATTTTAGGAGAATAAACAACTTTTATTAATGGTTCTTGCAAACCAGCATAATCTATACCGGGAAAAGGCTTGGCCATAATAAATCCCCCAATAATACTAAAACTTGGTTTAAAATTATCTTTTTGTAAATCTTCAGGTACCCCAGTGGTAATTATTGTAATTTTTTTTGGATTATGACCCGGATACGAAACGGTTAAAATAAAAACATCGTTAGGAGGAACCATTACCGTAAAATCTCCATTAGAATCCGTGGTAGTTTGTAAAACAACTTTACCTTGTTTGGTGAGAACAATGGATGCGCCTGTTAGTGATTTTTCGTCTTTGTCGGATTTATACGTGAGTTTCCAAGTACGGATTTCAACATGGGAACTTAACTTAACAGCCCAAGTATTGGTTGTAGTTTGAGCTTTTGTAAATAAGCTGATGATAAATAAGAATAAAAAGCCATGATTTTTCACGGCCTTAAATTAGCAAAAAAGAGCAAAAAGCAATTAACAAGTTTTGAAACAAGACAATATTAAGTAGGGTGAGGGTTTATTTTAAATTTTCTGTTTTTATCAGATCCCCTTTTTCATCGTAATATTTCCATTCTCCGTATTTTTTGGGAATTGTGGAGCTGCTAGTTTTTCTAATATGTTCTACGCCTTGCGCATCGTAAGTTGTGTTTGTAATGATTCCGCTGGAATGCTTGTATTGTCCGCTGGTTTTAATTTTTCCATTCTCATAATATTCTTTATACTCGCCAAATTCTGAATCATTTTTATAATTCACTTCTTGTACTAAAACACCCTTGTTGTTATAAGATTTATTTAGACCTTCTTTTTTTCCATCAATCATTTTCCCTTCTTCTTTTAATTTGAAGTTGGAATGAAAAAATTTATAGCTTGATGTTTCTTTTGAATCATAATTCGTTTCTTCTTCGTATAATTTTACTGTATCTCTCACTTTAAAAGTCCCATATTTTTTAGATTCAATGTATTGTCCCGTTTCTACTAAATAATAATTTTGATTGGCATGTTTACGATACCGCGAGAAGCTACCATTCCATAAACTATCTTTTACCTGATAATTTAAACTATCAAATTCGCCACCACCACGATTTTCTTTCTCAAAATAAAAACCCATACCATTTTTCAGAATCTGATAACCATCCTGTTGCCACATATTAATGTAGCGGGTAGGAGCTTTTAGAATATCGAAGGTCTCTAATTTCTTTTCTCCATTCTTATAATAGTGAACCCAAAAACCAACTGGTTTACATTGTTTGTCGTCCTTTAAAACAACACATTGTTTTTGCCCTTTCCATTTGAGCTGACCCGAATTATAATATTCCAAATCAGGCTCAATGGTTTGAGCGTAATGCGTGAAAAATAGAAAACAATAAATGAGCAAAAGAAATTTTTTCATATCAATTAATCAGAATAAAAATACAAAAAATTTTATTAATGCAATACAATTAATTTTAGCGAGCGAACTGACTGTTCTGAAAGGATATTCACAGTATATATCCCTTGTTGCAGTTCTCTAATATCAATGAAAACTGTGTCTGTATTATATGTGTAAGAATGTCTCACTTCTTTTCCGGCAATATCATAAATAGTAATGATGGATTTATAAGGCAAATTTACAATAGAAAAATCACTCCAAGCCGGATTTGGATAAAGAGATATGTTCTCCAACAAATTTCCTGTTTCTGTAATACCTGAAGGAGGAGATAATAATTTGGCCAGGCAAAGATCAGAACTTCCATTGTTATTAAGGGCATAGGGATTAAAATTGATCGAACTACTATTGTAATAACCTGTAACGAGAACACCTGCGAACCCGGCTGAGGCAATACTATTTATCCCATCATCATTTAAACCACCCTGATTTTGCGCCCATACAACAGAGCCCGTAAAGCCCAGTTTTGCAATGAAACCATCACCAACGCCACCGCAATTCAAAGTGTAAGTATCAAAAGCTACGGAGGTGCTATGAATATGTCCTCCTATGAAAACAAAACCTGTACCATCTGTTGCTAACCCATATGAAATATCATCCAGATTTCCTCCGAATGCGCGCGACCAAATCTCATTACCTATCCCGTTATAATTAACAACAAAAATATCTGCATTAGTAGGAGTGGAATTTGTATAAGTAGAAGCTCCAAAACTTATATTCGAGCTTTTAAAATATCCGGTTGTGTATAACGTACCAAAAAATTCCTTCACGCTTGTACCCGCATCGTCGAAATTACCGCCTTCACTTTTTGCCCAAATTTCATTTCCAGTTGCATCATAGCGGATAAGAAAATAATCACTTCCTCCCATATTCGTAAGGGTATAGGTGCTGAACGTTAGATTCGGACTCTTGAAACTTCCTGTAACATAAATATCATTACCAGCAGTGACATGAATGCCATTTCCTATTTCTAGGCCGGTATTTCCAAAACCTTTTGCCCACATTTCATTCCCGTTATTATCGTACTTGGCTGTAAACACATCACCACCTCCGTTACAGGTTAATGTGCTAGTTCCGAAAAGAATTGTGTTACTTTGAAATTGTCCGGTTACAAAAACATTAGAGCCATCAGTTGTAATTCCGTAAGGTTCTTCAACCATGTTATCGCCAAAACTTTTGGCCCATAGTACATTACCTAAAGGGTCATATTTCACTATAAAAGCATCGGTCCCTCCCATATTTGTAAGTGTAAACGCCCCGATTGTTAAAGTCGAACTTGTATAATAACCTGTTACAAAAATATTTCCAGCATTATCACAGGTAATTGAATTTGCAACATCATCAAAAGCACCGCCGATTGAACGCGCCCAC
>JAYTSW010000207.1:0-6954 GCA_043745425.1 Sphingobacteriaceae bacterium
CGTGCCAAAAAACCAATCAGTAAAATGAAACTTTCCGAAGGCTTTATTTATTAATCATGATTGCCCAATTGTTCCCTCGCACACTGAATGTTACAGCATTGGGAGTTGTTCAACACAATCTTTCACTATTATGACTTTAATCAAAGTTTAGAATTATTTTGATTTAGGAAAGCCATGTAAGCCACTTCATCTGCAAATCCTGCACTATTTAACCATGATTTTACACGGCTCTGCACATTTGTAAAGGTATATGGTCTCTGAATTTTAAAATCCTTTGAAGTTGGTATTACGGTTATGACAATGTTTTTAGCGATAAATCCATAAGTTTCCGCCCTATTTTTTGGAAAATTTGGTTTTTCCATCAGCATTTTATTTAGTAATACACTTCCTTCGCCTAACTTATCGGCAGGACCTTCATCGTTGATTACCGCATAAACAATTTTCTTATTAACAGGATTATAAGCTACTATCAAATCGCCTACTTTTACACCATTCTTCTTCAAGACATTATCTTTTCCACCAACTAATACTAATCCAGGGACTTCAAGTGGGTTTACTTGGTTTGCCATATCGCAATCACTGCCAGATACTTCGTTTTTTAGAGACGTTGCCGAAGAAAAATAGCCTTTATAAGTACCCGAACTAATAATGCAAGGTTTCTTGCTCTGATTTGCAATGAGTACATTATCCCATTTTATGGTATATCCATCAGGAATTTGCTCAAAGTTAGAATCTCTGTATTTGGCAAAAACGTCAATCGCTTCGGAATATCCAGTTTTTGTGAGACAGAGATTTTGAGTTGTACCAGTTTTTCTGACTGCAATAGCATTGCAGATTGTATTGATGGCAATTTTTTCTCCTCTCAAATCATTTGGGTGATAGGAAATTGGTGTTCCGTCAGTATTGACATTCAAGTTGCTTTTAAACAGAATCAACTTGCTTTTAGCATCATTCTGAAAAATCAAAACTTTTTTATTTTCAGGTTTGAAAATAGTTTCTTCTATCAATTTGAAACTTTGGATTTGTGCTATCAAACTCTTAGAAAGTAGCACCAATAAAAGCATATAAATGTTTTTCATGATTTTATTAGTTTTAGTTATTGCCACGAACGGTTACGCTGACGTTGAGTGGGGTTGTGGAGTTGCCTACTGTGGTGTAAATAAGATTAGTAATAATTGGCAAAGAAGGTAAACCTGAAAGAACATAAGGACTTGCCCCTCCAAAAATGCCACAGTCAGCACTTCCAGTTCCTGCCCCAATTGCTGGTGAGCCTACTTTTAGGACTAACTCATTATCAATAATTCCTCCAGCCTGTGGGTCGGCTACTATAAATAAAGAAGATAGTGTAACATTGTTTACATTACCATTACTAGAAATTAGAGTTTTTATTGTTGATAAATTATTGTTAACAAGATTGGCAGAGCCATTTATTGCATCACCCGAAGCTGATGAAATAAATATATTGTTTGTAATATTTGCACCGTCGCTATTAATTAGCCCCGTGAAAACATTATTTGAAATAATAGAACTCTTTATACTTGCCGAAGAACCATTGTAAGAATAACCAGCAAAATCTACAATGTTATTTGTTATTGAATGATTTGAAGAAAAGTTAGGGCCAAGAGTTGAAATATTACTGATTTTACTTTTTGTAATTGTAAGGTTATTTGGTAAAATATTTGTGGTATTACCAGTAAGTTGTTTTAATATTATTAGCTTTGAAATCTTACACCTCGTAATTGTAATATTGGGAGCATATACATAATCATCAGACAAATTAGAAGAAACTATACCCATCATTATTGAATTTTCACTTCCAAGACTAAAAGTGAAGCCACTTATCATTGATTCTTTTTTATCAATGGCTGTGTTGGCATTCTGATTTAAATCATAGCCATTTCCTAAAATCGTCAAGTTCTTTATAGAATTTAAACTTCCATAGCTATTTAGACTTGGCTCTATGTAAATAATATCACCAGCCACAGCCGCATCGTGTGCAGCTTGTATGGTTGTGTAAACATTTAAGCCTGTAATGCCAAGGTTGTTATTCACACGCCTAATCGTCTGAGCATCAGCCAAAAGACTTATAAAAAGTAAAGTAATGATGGTAATGGCGGACGCCGCCCGAATAATTTTTTCATTTTATTGTTTGTTAAGTTTTATATTTATTTTGAGTTATGAATTACTATCATTTCTTAGGCTGTTCAGTTACTGTACCTTTATCTCCGAATTTGAATATTGAAAAACCTACTCCTATCCCAATCCAGGGTTGATTTCTGTAAATCCATTTTCTGCCTAATTCCCCTGACATAAAATCCATGCCTATTGTAGTAATAAGTTGTAAGCCTGAATTTTTGAAATTTATGACCATTCCAATTGTCGGGCTAATAGCAGAAGCGTTAGTTTTTGTTTTCTGAAAGCCTTTTGTATTGGCAGAATCCACAGGAATTGAACTCAGATTTAAACTCAAAAAACCATAAGCGTCAATTGTCCGAGTATTCCCTCTTGTAAATCGGCGAGCAATCGAAAGCCCAATATTTACTTCTGAGGTAAAATCAAAGTACCGTAAATTACTACCTTTACTGTCTGTGTCTCCAAAGCGTAATTTTAAGGGGAGAATGACAGTTCCAAAAGTCCATCTTTCGTCAAGTTTAGTCGTAACTTCCGTAAATTCAGCATTTGTTAATTTGAAATAATTTGTTTGTTTTTTAGTAATGGAAACTCCTTTTTCTTCTACTAAACTATAAAACTGCGACACTCGTTTGTTCAATTCTACGGTATCAAGTGAGTCTGCCATATTCTTACTATTATCCTTAAATTTGACGATGTAAAATACCTTACTATCCTTCGTTTCAGTTATAATATTTAGTAGCCATCGTGCTTCTAATCTCTCTGGGTTTTGTGTTGGAATTAGAGAATCACCATTTATATCAACCCTTTTCGCAAGGACAGGTTTTGTGAGCATATAAGTTTGTGCAAAACTTGCTTCAACTCCCAAGGCAAGTAAACACATCATCATTAGTGTTATTTTTTTCATGTCATTATTTGGTTAAAATATATTGAATTAAATATAGAAATTTTCTACTCATAGCGTGTTTCTCATTCAACACGAGTGAGAATTATTGTTTCTAAATTCTCTACACCACACCCCGCTTCCGCCTCGAAATCGGCAAGGTCGTTTTATCATTCATTACCACATAATTCGTCCCAATTTCGGTAATGAATTTTCGGTTTACTAAATGCTTTCGGCTGATTCTGACGAAGGAATCGGAGGCGATGCGGCTTTCCACCGACAAGAGAGTGCGGGCGAGCATTTTAGGTTTGCCCGAGATGAGATGAATGTGGGTATAATTGACGTTACCCTCACAATAGAGGACTTCGTTGATACACAATTGTACGTTACGAGCCAATTTAAGGGCTTCTCCGAGGTAATTGTTAGCATTCATTTTTATCAAATTAGGCTTGTGTTAATGCGGTAAGATTTTATATTTGACGTGTTCTGTGAGCTTCATTAAATCATTGTTTCTTTAATGTTCTTCTTTGTCCCAGCCACTGATTATCCACTTATTATTGTCGATAAAGACTTTATTTTGGTTCAACATATCAATTAAAATTTGGAATTCTGTTTGGGGTAATTTACCAAAAATGTGTGTGGTTTGGGTTTCGTCGATGGCAGTTAAATATCCTTCTTTGCCCTCCATATCCCAGCCAATGGTGTATTTAATGATTCTTTTCATGAACTGATTTTAGTTTGATTTAGGTTCGTCAAAATTAGAGTATAAAGAAGGGAGGGGAAATACTGACTACACAGTATTTTTAGGATTTAATCTACTGTCTATCAGGTAGTTTTGAAGTTTTTGTGAGAATTTATTTGTATTTTCGTTTCAAATTATGACCCTAATGAAACGGATTCTGATAACCACACTCTTGCTTTTTTTCATAAGCACTACCCACGCTCAAAAGCCCTCAAAATTGGACAGTCTAAAAAGTATCTTGGCACATTTGCCAGCGGAAGGGAAGTCTTTTGCAGGAGATACTTTGCGGGTTAGGGTTTTGTGTGAGATGGGGGAAATAAGTAATGATAAACTTGCTAATTCATCATTTATATTTTTAGAAAAAGCCTTAAAAATCTCTGAAAAGCATCACTGGGAAGAAGGGAAATCTATCTGCTATTTTAATATGGGAGAGTTTTTTGTCTTTAAAAGCGAGTTGATGAAAGCCGTAGATTATTTTTATAAATGTTTGTCTATTAGTATTGAACAAAAAAATGAAATATTAACGGCAAACACGTATAAATCATTAGGAGATTGTTATTCACTTTTAGGTAATTACCCTAAAGCACTTGAATTAATTATCAAAGCAAATGATATTTTCAAAAATCAGAGAGATAAAAAAGAATACATCAAAGGACTGAACAATTTAGGACTTATGTATGACGATATGAAAAAGTATGATAAAGCTATCTCCGTATTCAAACATGGCTTACAATTAAATCAAACGTATAAATATTCTAAGTTAGACAGCTACTTCAGAGTAAATATGGGCATGGCAATGGTGGAAAATGGAAATTTGGAAGAAGCCTTCTCTAATTTTTCGATAGTCTTAAAAGATACTTCGAGAAATCCCTACAATGATGTGTACGTGTATGTATCTATGTCTGAGATTTATGAAAAAAAGAAAGAATATCAAAAGGCTTTGATGTATTATCAGCAAGGCAAAGAAATGATGAATAAAGCAGATTACAGTGGTTCTGTTCAGATGCTTTTATCGCAGGTCGGATATAAGATATTTAAGCAACTCAATCAACCTGAAAAAGCACTCGAAGAATATGTTGCTTACAATGAAATCAAACTAAGAAATACCAAACAAGATACCGAAAAACGTATCAAAGATTTACAATTAGAATTTGATAATAAGAACCAGAAAAAAGAAATAGGTGCTTGGAAACGCAATTTGATGCTTTCAGGAGGAGGGATTTCTGTTTTGCTGATTTTGGGAATGTTATTATTCAGAAGTAATAAAAAACTAACGTCGTATAACAAAACCATTGCTTTACAGAATAATAAAATAGAACAAGTAAATAAGCAATTAGAAACATTCAATTTTGAATTAGAAGAAAAAGTGACGCTTCGCACTACGGAACTTTCAAAAGCTAATGCCGACCTCTTGAAGAAAAATGATGAAATAATGGCTGCTCTGGTGGAAGGACAAACGATTGAGAGAAAAAGGGTTTCGGCAGAATTACATGATAATTTGGGTAGTACCATTTCGGGTATAAAATATCGCTTGCAAGGCTTAGATTTGGCTAATTTTACGGAGAAAGAACAACAAGTTTATACCAGCGTAATGAGTATGATGAATGATGCATATTCAGAAGTTAGACTAATTTCTCATAATTTACTCCCCGAGGAATTTGAAAAAAAAGGGTTAAAAGGAGCTTTGGAGAAATTAGTGAGTGACATAAATATCAGTGCTAAATTCAAACTATCTTTGATGTTTAGACAACATAAACAACTATTAGAGCAAAAAATTGAAATTGAACTGTACTGTATTTGTTTGGAATTAGTCAATAACATAATTAAGCATTCAAATGGCACGGAGGGAGAAATTTGTTTTTTTTCAAATCCTAAAAATATTATTCTCAATGTAAGAGATAACGGAGGTAATACCCAAAAATTAACAGAGGGCTTCGGATTGAAAAATATCAAGATTAGAGTTTCTAAATTGGGGGGAGAACTTGAAGTTTTGACTTCGCCTTCTGAAACAGAGATTTCGGTGAAGATTCCTGTTGCAGTTCTGGTTTCTTGAAAATACTTGGGCAATATGTAGCCAGTATCACCATTGCTATTTGCAATTTTCCCCTATCAGTTGGCACATACTCATAGTTTTTGTAGTAGTTTTTGATTGGGTAAAGAGGTTTAATATATTTATAATAAATTTTTCGAGCATTTTTAATTGAATCGGAATTTTGCCCAAATTCCTCTTTTTTCATATTATAAACTTTTTCTATTACATCTTCTTGCGATACATCAAGTACTGTGTCTAAATATTCCTCAACATTTTTTGCGTAAATCTCTATCGTTTTCAAAAAAACTTTCGAGGATAACTCAATCTTTTCAACACTTTTCTTTATTTCCTCATATTCTTCTTTTAAATCCTTACTGAACAAATTATCAATACGTTTCCATACGTTATTATCCATATCAATTTGTTTATTTTCGTTGAAAATGATATTAGTTACATTTTCTGGAAAATACTTTCTCATCCAAGGGAATTTAAGAATTTGATTTAAATACCAAAAGATAAGGACGAGTTCATCACTATTTACAAGGCGATATTCTTCTTCTTTTCCATCATTAGATTTATAATAAGTTAGCCAAGTTATTTTTGTTGGACTTAGCCAAATAGCCCTTTCTACTAAATCAAGAGCATAATTTAGGGCAACTCTTCCATACTCATACAAATAAAATTTGGTGTCAGTTGGATATAAATCTGAAAGTTTAACTTCATTGAGTTGATTGAAAGTATAGTTGTATTCAGTGAAGGGGTTTCTATAAAATTCATCCTTGTATCCTTGTTCGCTCAAATCCTTTATAATATCATAAACACTAAAAGGAACAGCTTTTTCACTTAAACTCTGAATGGTGTTGTATATCAGTTTACACCTATTTGAGCCAAAACTGTCTGCTTTGGGATATATTGGGTCTTCTGCAATGCCAACGCCAGATATATTTGCATCAAACTGCTTGATAAATAGCGGCAGTCCACCTTTATTGAGAATATTTTTATATTTTTCAATATGAATTTTGATGAATTGATAGATATAATAGTAGTGATTTTGTGAAACATAAAGGACAAAATTATCTGAGCGATCAAAGTTTGCTAACGATGTAGGCAACTTGGTTTGAAAGGGAATATTTCTATTATTTAAGTAGTTTTTAAGACTTTTTATAA
>JAYTSW010000208.1:0-6949 GCA_043745425.1 Sphingobacteriaceae bacterium
TTTTAATACAACCTTTTGTAACTACTAATCTACTATTTGATGAATTAGCACCTGCGCCTGAGAATATAATCTGACTTTTTGTAAGAATGGTTTTAACCTGTAAACTTACCACCCCGCCAATAGTACCACCGGTACTTGTTACGAAAGCGTTAGCAGGAATTTCCAATATGGTTCCATTTATAGTTAAAGTAGTAGGCAGAGTTGCATCTACAGTCACAGTATTAACTGCTGAACCGTTAGCTGCTATAATTTCTGCAACAGAATTAATTCCTGTGACTGGAGTAGGAGTGGGTTCTTCAGCAGGTGTATCTGATTTCTTTTTTGTGCATTGAGTAGTTGCAAAAACAACCATCATCAACGCCATAACTAAACTAATTTTTGATTTCATATTAAACTGTTTTATAACCAAATCTAATAAATAGGAACGAGAAATGCAAAAAAAGTGTTTAATCAATAAGATAGGGCGAAATAGCCCGATTAATAAGGCCTATTAGCTCAGGATCCATGAATTTATAATCATCTTCAATGTAAAGAATAATCAGTTCTGTTTGCAAATCAAATTTTTCTAATATCCTGGCTTTATGCTTCTTTTCCATTACAAAAATCAGGTCAGCCCAATCAATTAACTTTTGTGAAATCTTAATCCTTGCGCTGTTTTCTGTACCAGCAGATTTTACTTTTAAAAAAGCATGATTCTTAAACATAGTTTCTGATGTGAGACTACGCCATTGATTTTTACTACAAACAAAAAGTAAATTCATTTAATGCAGCTCAGTAGTTACACTACCCAAACGGTCTAATTCAAACAATAAATCGTTGCTAATGGCCACTTTAAAGCCTTTTGAGTGAAGTTTTACTGAGATATTCTCTTTACTGTCTTCTACAAAAAACTCGACATTACTTTTGCCATTGTATTGTTTAAATAGATTTTCGAGATTGGTGATTAAATCGTCAGTCAGTTTACTTAATTCAATCTTAACTTTTAAATTACTGAAGGCTTTTTGTTTTACTTCATCCAGTAATTCAATTTTCTGAACTTTAAATTCTAAACTGCCAGGCTGGTTATAACGCTCCTGAACTTTTCCTTTCACAAAAACGAATAATTGTGGGACCATAAATTTTTGATACTCCACAAAATCTTTTCCAAATAACATAATATCAAAAGCTCCGTGATAATCTTCAATCACAATTTTACCAAATTGATTTCCTGTTTTTGAAGTACGGTTTTCTATATTCACCACAATTCCGGCGATGGTTACATCTTTTCCTTTATAAGGTTCTAATCCCGCTTTCAATAAAGCACAATTAGTTTTACATAAATGCTCAATCTCTAATTTGTACGGATCGAGTGGGTGACCGGAAATAAAGAATCCTACCACTTCTTTTTCTCTTGCTAATTGTTCTAATGAATTCCAAGGTTCTACTTTTGGTAAAACAGGTTCTGTGATTTCAATTTCATCTTCGCCACCAAATAAACTGGCCTGAGATGTATCAGTGCCATTATTCATTTGATTACCGTATTTAATAACACGATCAGTTAGAGTAGTACCATCCGTTTCTAATTTAAAAAACATAGCTCTGTGTAATCCTTCAAAACTATCCATTGCTCCACTTAATGCTAAACCTTCAACTGATTTTTTATTGATGGCTTTACTATCCAAACGCTTTGCCAAATCAAATACAGAGGTAAATTTTCCGTTTTTATCTCTTTCTTCCACCAACATGTTAATTACATTTTCACCAACACCTTTTATACTTGCCATTCCAAAACGTACATCACCGTTCGGATTCACAGAGAATTTACTGTAACCTTCATTCACATCCGGACCAAGAACTTTAATTCCCATGCGTTTACATTCTTCCATAAAAAACGCAATAGATTCTATACTTCCTGAGTGATTTAAAGTAGAAGCCATATATTCACTCGGATAATGCGCTTTTAAATACGCTGTTTGAAATGCTACATAAGCATAACAAGCAGAATGTGATTTATTAAATGCATAAGATGCGAATGCTTCCCAATCTTTCCAAACTTTCTCCAACACTTTCGCATCGTGTCCATTTTTAGTTGCGTTTTCAATAAACAGTGGTTTAAGTTTATCCAATGTTTTTTTATCTTTTTTTCCCATTGCTTTACGCAACACATCGGCATCACCTTTTGTAAAGCTGGCTAGTTTCTGACTTAAACGCATTACTTGTTCCTGATAAACAGTAATTCCATACGTTTCCTGTAAGAACTCATCCATACCTTCTAAATCGTACGAAATTTTTTCACGGCCATGTTTACGTGCAATGTAATTTGGGATATATGCTAAAGGACCCGGACGATATAATGCATTCATCGCAATTAAATCGGTAAAACTATCGGGCTTTAATTCTTTTAATGCTTTTTGCATACCGGCACTTTCATACTGGAAAATACCATTGGTTTCACCGCGTTGAAAAAGTTGATACGTTTTTTCATCTTCAAGAGAGATAGCATCTATATCAATATCTACACCATGCATTTTCTTTATTAATGTGATGGTATCTTTAATAACAGTAAGAGTACGTAATCCTAAGAAGTCCATTTTTAATAACCCTGCGCTTTCAGCAACCGAGTTATCAAATTGAGTCACTAACATATCACTGTCTTTACCCTTAGTAACTGGAATATACTTTACCATTTCACCTGGCGTAATAATTATCCCGCAGGCGTGAATTCCAGTATTACGTAAACATCCTTCTAATTCATAAGCTTGTTTTAATACATCTGCTTCAGGCGTTTTTTCTTCTGCCAATTTTCTGAAAGCATACGATTGATCAATAACATCGCGTTTACCTTCTATTTTTCCTAGATATTTTGCATCAATGCCACCTGGTTTTAGTAACGCTTTTAATTTTGCATCGAGACTATCAGGAAACATTTTTGTTAAACGATTCGCATCATCTAATGGTAAATCGAGAACGCGGGCAGTATCTTTAATGGCAGATTTTCCACCCATTGTACCGTAAGTAATAATTTGTGCCACTTGATCTTTACCATATTTTTTAATTACGTAATCAATAACAGCGCCACGACCTTCGTCATCAAAGTCAATATCTATATCGGGCATGCTTACACGATCAGGGTTTAAAAAACGCTCAAATAGTAAATCGAACTTAATCGGATCCACATTGGTGATTCCTAAACAATAGGCAATTGCAGAGCCTGCAGCTGAACCACGACCCGGACCAACGGAAACTCCTAATCTTCGTGCTTCACGAATGAAATCAGCAACGATTAAAAAGTAACCGGGGTAACCCATTCTTTCAATAGTGGCTAATTCAAAATCAATACGGTCTTTTATTTCAGGAGTTAAATTTGGATAACGTTTTGCTGCACCTTGATAAGTGAGTTCTGTCATGTAAACAAACTGTTCGGCAATTAATTTTACTTCTGCCTTTTCGTGCTTAATGGCATCTTCACTTAATTTTTTTGATTCCCAATCTTTTGTTTTTAAGGCGACTATACGATTAAAAGAATCGTTAATAGCTTCCTCATTTTTAGAAATAAATTCTGCTTCAATTTCAAACTTTGGTAATAATACTTCGCGACCTAATTTAAATTGCTCAATTTTATCTACAATTATATTTGTGTTGGTAAGTGCTTCTGGAAGATCTTTAAATAAAACCGCCATTTCTCCAGGTGATTTAAAATAAAACTCCTGATTAGGCATTCCGTATCTTAAACCTCTTGAATTTCCTATTGGTGTACTTTTCTTTTCACCATCCTTAACACATAATAAAATATCATGTGCTTCTGAACCTTTTTTCTCAATATAATAATTACTATTAGCAGCGAAATAAGGAACTTTATATTTTTTAGCAAGCACTAATAATTGCTCGTTAGCATATTCTTCGTCCTGCATTTTATATTGGCGATTCAACTCTACATAAAAATCTTCACCAAATTGTTCTTTATACCAAAGGAAAGCGTTTTCGCCTTGTTGTTCTCCCAAATTAATAATAGAGTATGGTACTTCTGAATTTAATGAACCCGTTGTGGCAATTAAACCTTCTTTATATTTTACGAGAACGTCTTTATCAATACGCGGAACATAATAAGAACCATCAATCAAACCAATTGAACTGATACGGCATAAATTTTCGTAGCCTGTTCTATTCTTCGCAATTAATACCTGTGTAAACCCATTATCTTTTTTGGTTTTGTCTTTATGATTTTCGCAAATATTTACTTCACAACCAATAATACATTTTAATTCCGTTTTCTTTTCACCGATAATTTCACCTTTGTCGATGGAAGCATTGTACTCTTTTATTTTTTTATTTTGAGAATCAATTTCTTTCCAAAACAAAAATGCGCCGTACATATTTCCATGATCGGTTAAAGCAACACCCGGACTTTTAAACTCAAGCGCTTTATTTACAAGAGAAGCTACGTCACTCGTAGATTGTAAAACAGAAAACTGCGTGTGATTATGTAAATGACTAAATTTAAAATCGACATCTATATCTACAGTTTCAACATGTGCATTTTTTGATTCTTCTTCTTTTTCCTTTGCTTTCGCTTCTTTTGCTTTACGATCTTTCCAATACTGTTCGTGTTTTTTTAGTTCAGTAAAATCGGGAGCAACATAATTAATTGTAGGTAAAACATCAGCAGTTAATTCGGCAACTTTTGTAATTTTTCTTTTTAGTATCTCGAAAAAAACTTTTGCTGTAGCCGCTACGTCAAATGCAGCGTTGTGAGCTTCATCAAAACCGGCATTAAATAATTTTTGATATAATTCAGTTAGTGTTGGCCATTTAAATTTTCCGCCTCTTCCACCTGGAAGCGCACAAAATTCAGTCGTCTGATCGTTTTTAGTATCAATGAAAGATTTTCCTTCAAGCACATTTGATAATCCACAACGGAGAAATTCTGCTCCAATGATGTTCATATCAAATTCAATGTTATGTCCACATAAATAAGTGGTTTTACTTACTGCATCTGCAAATTTTTGTAAAGTATCTTTAAGATTTTTTCCTTCTTCGTTAGCGCGTTCGTTGGTTATCCCGTGAATTTGTATAGTAGCGAACGGAATACTGTAACCTTCGGGTTTAATGATGATAGAATCGTTTTGTAAAAGATTTCCTTTTTCATCATGTAACTGCCATGCAATTTGTACCATACGTGGCCAATTATCAAAATCTGTAAGAGGCGCGTTGTAATTACGTGGTAAGCCTGTGGTTTCGGTATCGAAGATGAGGAACATTGAGGAAGTTTAGAGTTTATGGTTGATAGTTTATAGTTCTGTGTGTATAGGTGTTAGTTTATAGTACTACGGTTTTGATTTTAAAATTTGTTTTATTTCTGTGAGTTCATTTTTTATATCTAACAAAATTTTATCACTTGTGTTATTTGTTACTTGCGGAATAGGGTAGCCTTGAGATTTTTCTTTAATTACTTTTTCGCGTTGACTAAGAATTAACATTTTAAAATTTTCAGCATCATTTATACCTGGAATACTCATCATATTACTATTTTGAGCTCCGCCACCACCGGCAGTTTCAACTTTAATTAAGGTTAAGCCAAACCAGCGCAATACAGGACCACCTATAAATGATAAATCTTGAATGTTTTCTAATGGGATAGTTTTTTCGATATGTAATATTACTCCCTTCGAAAACTTTAATTGTTTTCCAGTGACTTCACATTTTAGCGTTAGAAAAAACTTATTACTTAACCATTGCCCCAAGCCAAATAACCAAAACGGAATAATAATCCAACCAATAAAACTTATAATTAAATAAAAAAGCACGACCAGAAAAATATAGGTTTTCACCTTAGGATTGAAGGTGGCCGTACTTATAATTTCATTGTTCTCCATAGCTTAAATTTACCAAGAAAAGCCCTTTTAAAAGAAAATGTTGATAATTAAAAAAAATGGTTAATTTTAGAGGAGAAAGTCTAATCTAAATGTTCAAAAGAGCGCTATATTTTTTCCTTTTTTTATTGCTGTCGCATACCATTTTAATGGCACAGGATAAGAGCCTTGAGGCACTTATAGATAATGTTGTTTCGCAAAAGGCTTTTGAGAAGCAACAAGATAGACATATTGCAGTTAACGATAGTCTGGAAAAACTTTGTCAATACACCAAAGAATTCCAATACCTAGCCCGCGTTCAGAAACGCTGCATAAGCACTGGTAATAAAAAACTGGAGGGAACTGTGCTTATCTCGATAGGTAATTTCCAAATCAGTGGCGGCAATTATAAAGCCGCTCTCGATACCTTTAATAAGGCTATAAAAGTTTATGAAACTATAAAGGATTTTGGCGGGCAAAGTACTGTTCATGCCAATATGGGGAATGCTTATTTTTATTTGGATGATCTTGAAAAAGCACTTGATTACTATAAGAAAGCGGTGAGTGATTTGAAGAAGAGCACCACGAAAAAAGCAAATGCAGATATGCGGTTGGCTAATTGTTATAATAGTTTAGGAAGTATTTATTGTTCGAAAGGTGATTTTGTATTCGGAAGAACTTATTTCGATCTTGCTTATAATATCTGGAAAAAAAAAGGTGATTCACTGAGTATATCTTATGTCTACAATAATTATGCTGAAATTTTTTCACAATCAAAAAAAATGGACAGTGCTTATCGATATTTTGATAAAGCCCTAAAATTAAAAGTAGCTCACGGAGACGCTTACGATAAAGCAGATGCGTATAATAATATGGCAGATTATTATTTTACTGTGGATAATTCAAAAGAAGGGGTGAAGCATGCCATAAAAGCCTTAAGTTTTTTAGATACTACTATATATTCGAGGTCATTGATAAGAACGTATTATTTGCTTACCGATGGTTTCAATAAAATAAAAGATTACCGTAACGAGCTAAAGTATTACAAAAAATATAAAGCTGTTGTTGATTCTTCGGATGTGCAAGGACAAAATAGTGAATTAGGAAGAAAAGAATTGAAA
>JAYTSW010000209.1:0-25990 GCA_043745425.1 Sphingobacteriaceae bacterium
CTTTAATTTCGATTCATCGCCAGTAATAAAATATTCTTCCTGGTATTCCATTATCGAATGCATAGCTATCATCATCGTTTGGTGACGCTGCTGCAAAGCCTCAATGAACCATTGCGCATTTTCTATTTTAGATTTTATAAATGAACTTGCCTCTTTGCTACTCTTGTCTTTT
Organism: Sphingobacteriaceae bacterium; assembly: GCA_043745425.1. Classification (GTDB taxonomy): domain Bacteria; phylum Bacteroidota; class Bacteroidia; order B-17B0; family Aurantibacillaceae; genus JAHEYG01. The sequence continues at coordinate 173 of JAYTSW010000209.1, forward strand.
TGCCTCGAATATTCTTTGAGCATCTCAATATAATCTTTACTGATTTTTAAATCGGGTAAATTTCTAGAATTAATACTTAACTCCGGTTTTCCATCTACAACTGCAATAGTAAAATCAGGCACAACTTCAGAGGCAGTCATAGCATTTCCTGAACTTCCTGGCCTAGGATTTAAATGTGTAATTTCATTAATTACATCTTTCAAATCTTCATCATCAATATTTAAACGACGTGTAATTTTTTCGTAATGCTTACGCGAAAAATCTTCCATCATATTTTTCACAACATCAATGGCCAATAACACTTCTTTCGTTTTATCTTTTTTTCTGTCTAATTGAATTAGCAAACACTCCTGCAAATTTCTTGCGCCTACACCCGCAGGGTCTAATTCCTGAATAACTTTCAATACTTTTTCTATAGTGGGAATATCCGATGAAATATTATAACTGAACGCTAAATCATCTACAATTAATTCTAATTCTCTTCGTACATAACCGTCTTCATCAATACAACCAATTAAATAAATTCCAATAGTGTATTCGTCTTCGGTTAAATCACGCAACCCTAATTGTTGCTCTAATAAACTATGAAAATCTGGGCCCTCAACTACAACAAACTCTCTTGAATCATCATCGGCGCCTTTGTTGCTCACATCATACTTATACGAATCAATTTCCTCGTCGCCCATATAATCTTCCATCTCCACTTTATCATCAATCTTCTCTACTTCTTTCTCTTGAAAATCCTCTACTTCAGGCGCTGGGTCTTCACCAGTGTCTTCCATTTCTTCGTTACTATATAATTCTTCCTCGTCGTTACTTGTGTTGTCATCTTCTTCGAGGGCGGGATTCAATTCTAATTCTTCTTTGATTTTTTCTTCGAGGGCAAGTGTTGGCAATTGCAACAATTTCATTAGCTGAATTTGCTGCGGCGACAGTTTTTGTAATAACTTTAAACTCTGAAATTGCCGTAGTGCCATATCATCCCACTATTTAATCGTACACAAAAAATAATTCTTCTTTCCTTTTTGGACTAAAATATATTTATTGTTTAATGTGTTACTCATCGTCACATTTAATTTTTCATCTTCCCACTTTTGCTTGTTTACACTAACGCCGCCAGCTTGTACCATTTTACGGGCTTCGCCTTTGCTTGGAAATATCTTTGTTTTCTCAGCTAAAAAATCGAGAACACCAATACCTACGCTTAATTCTGATTTTGAAATATCAAACATTGGCACACCATCAAACACATCTAAAAATGTTGCTTCATCTAATTTTGCTAAATCTTCTACGCTTCCTTTAAATAAAATTTCGGTTGCAGTTACTGCATCATTAAAATCCTGCTCTCCATGAACACGAATGGTAATATCTTTTGCCAATGCTTTTTGTAAATGTCTCTCGTGTGGGGCAATATTATGTGCGACTTCTAATTTTTCAATTTCCTCTTTTGAAAAAAGCGTAAAATATTTTATATACGTTTTAGCGTCTTCGTCACTCGCATTTAACCAAAATTGGTAAAATTTGTAAGGAGATGTTTTTGTTTTATCTAACCAAATATTTCCGCTTTCACTTTTTCCGAATTTAGTGCCGTCAGTTTTTTTAATTAATTGTGTTGTTAATGCAAATGCTTCTCCACCACTTTTTCGTCTTATTAATTCTGTTCCTGTTGTAATATTTCCCCATTGGTCGCTACCACCCATTTGGAGTTTACAATTTTTATTTTTGTACAAATAGTAAAAATCGTAGCCCTGTAATAATTGATAACTGAATTCTGTAAAACTCATTCCGTTTTCTAACCGGTTTTTTACAGAGTCTTTCGCCATCATATAATTCACCGAAATATATTTCCCCACTTCACGAATAAATGTTAAGAATGAAAATTCTTTCATCCAATCATAATTGTTTACGAGTTCAGCTCCATTCGGACCAGCATTAAAATCTAAAAATTTCTCAAGTTGTTTTTTTATGCCTGCAATATTTTTATTCAACGCTTCTTCGTCCAACAAATTTCTTTCTTCTGATTTTCCACTCGGGTCGCCAACCATTCCTGTTGCGCCGCCAATTAAAGCAATTGGTTTATGTCCCGCTTTTTGAAAACGCAACAAAGTCATTATTTGTGCTAAACTTCCAACGTGTAATGAGTCGGCCGTTGGATCAAATCCAATATAAGCCGATACTGTTTCTTTTTTTAACAGCTCTTCGGTACCCGGCATAATGTCATGCAAAATACCTCTCCATTTTAATTCTTCAACAAAATTCATAATTAAGGCTAAAATTACTAAAAATGTATTAAAAACAGCTTTTGTTTTTAGGTACGGTTTTTGTATCTTTGATTGAGAAACTATGAATATTACAGTTACAAAATTAGAACTCGCAAAACGTCTTTTAGACACGGATGATAAGAATATTATCAATCATATTAAAGTCGTGTTTACCACTCAAAATGAAATCTGGTGGAAAGAATTACCTGATGAAATTAAGTCCTCATTAGAAAAAAGCATAAAACAAGCTGATTCCGGGCAAACCATACCTCACAAGGAGGTTATGAAACGTTATAAAAAATGGCTAAAAAAATAGAATGGACGCCGGAATCCATCTTAGACTTTGAATCCGTAATTGAATATTTGCTTGGCCGTTGGAGCGAAAAAGAAGTGAATCATTTTATTGTTTCTACTGAGATTGTCATAAGTTTTATTTTAGAAAACCCTAAAATGTTCAGGAAAACAGGCAAGAAAAATATTCACGAGGCTTTGATCACACCCCACAACCTAATGATTTATAAAGTTTATTCTGATCAAATAATAATACTTAAGTTTTGGGACACAAGAAAAAACGATTCTAATTTTTCCCTTTTATAAAATCCTTTATCTCTTTGCTCATTTGGGAAATAGCTTCGAGATTAAGGGTGTGGCCGGCGCCAGGAATAATTTTTAATTGAGCATTGCTGATGTTTTTAGCAACCTCCGCGGCCATATGTATTGGAAACAATAAATCTTTTTCTCCTTGGATAACAATAGTAGGTGTTTTTATTTTCTGCAATTCGTAACGGTAATCTTCACGCTCTTTTGTGGCTTGCATTAATTTAAATAAAGCTTCTTTTTCCCCATTTACTTCCTGACGAGCTTGCTTCATCATCTCAATAGGAATCAATGGATTTTTAAAATAATTTTCACTTAAAACAGAAGGTAACATAATATCTAACATCAATGGATAACCGCCTAATTCTAAAGCACGCCACCAGGCAAATTCAATGGCGTCGTAATACGGAGTTTTATGCGCGAAGGTTGAAAGTAAAATTAATTTTTCTAATCGCTGCGGAAATAATACTGCAAAATGTTGGGCGACTAAACTGCCGTAAGATAATCCTGCTAAAATAATTTTATCTGCTTTTATTTCATCTAAAACACACAACACGTCTTTAGCATGTTGATCGAAACTTCTGCTTTCTCCATTCTTATCGCTTTGTCCCTGAAAAATAAAATCCATCAACACAATACAATAATCATCTTTAAAATGAGGTGTAGTTAAAATCCAAGCAATAGTACTTTGCGATAAACCATTTAAAAACACAATAGTTTTTTGCGCAGAAAGATTACCCTGCACTTCGTAATACATATTAAAACCGTCGTTTGTTTTACAGAACATTTTTTAAATATAAAAAAGTTGAGTTCCTTTTTTTGTAATTTTTAAATTCGCCTTTTTACCAATGAAAAAGGCTAGATTTTTTGCAATATGTCCGGCAGGAAAATTAAAACACACAGGATACTTGTATTCTTTCACCGCATCCCAAATAATTTCTTCAGCAGTTTTTCCGAAAGGGATTGTGTTATCTTTCATATCACTCATGCCGCCAACAATTAAACCTTTTAGGTTTTTTAATTTACCGGAGCGTTTTAATTGCAACATCATTCTGTCAACATGATATAAGTATTCGTCCAAGTCTTCCAGAAATAATATTTTTCCTTTCGTGTCAATATCCGAATGAGAACCACTTAAGGCGTATAACAAGGATAAATTTCCACCAACCACTTCTGCTTTTGCTTCTCCAGTTCTATTTAATTTGAAAGCTTCCGCTTCGTATTCTTGTTTTTCTCCAAATAAAACTTTTCTTAAACTTTCCGTCGCCTCTTCATGTTTTGTAAATTGAAAAGCCATTGTTCCATGAATGGAAGCAATTCCTAAATTCACTAAATGACTTTGAATAATTGTTGTATCACTATAACCAACAATCCATTTCGGATTTTTAATAAAATTTTTGAAGTTTACCCCGTCAATTACGCGCATAGTTCCATATCCGCCGCAAGCTAAAATTATAGCTTTAATTTCTTTGTTATCTAAAGCCCATTGAAAACCAGCTACACGTTCTTTATCAGAACCCGCAAATTGGTTTTCTTCTTTAAATAAGTTTGGAGCAAAGACAACTTTTAGTCCCCAGTTTTTCAACATCTGTACCGAGGGCTCTATTATTTCTTTACTTGTTTTACGGGCAGTGGCAGCAATAGCTACCGAGTCTCCCTTTTTTAAGGCGGGAGGTATTTTCACAGCTTAATTATTTTTTGTTAGCAGTTTTCTTAATCTTTAAATACGATGAGTATTTTTTATTATCCGGCTCGTTTTTCACTCGCACTTTATACCAAAATTCACCACTTTTAATACGGTAAATATTCATTTCCGATACGCCATACGCATTTGCAATTTGTTTCAATGTGCGTTTGCGTTTTGGGTCGAACAATTCGGTTTTCATTTTTCTTACCTTTGTTTCAGTAAGTACTTTCGAGTAATCACCATCTTGTAATACGCGTTCTTTAATGGCACGTTTTACAGCCGGACTCGTTTTACGATGTTCTACTTGTTGTTCTAGAGTCGTCCATTTTAAATTAGAAGCATTGTTATTGCTTTTATTATGATCTAAATGAATTACAAATTTATGTTTAGGTGTTGGTTGTCTTAAGAACGCCTCAGCAACTAAACGGTGAACAAATAACGATTTTTTTACACCGTACATACGGATACTTATGCAATGATAATCTTCAATACGCTTAGCTTTTAATTTTTGTGCGTTTTTTGGCGAATCGGCATAACTAGCCAATTTACCTGTGTTAGAAACTAGGTATTTTTTTTGAAGTTTTACCTTTTTTGGGAAGTCAATTGCTTTCCATTTCTCTGCGTTTGCCATATGAATTAATTTATGTGTTATTAATAAAACTTAAAAGGGCAATGTGTATCTTTGTACGAATATTATAAAAATTTTTTAATATTAAAAGCTTTTATGTCGAATTCCTTTAAACGCACCCTTGTAACTGCCGCATTGCCCTATGCCAATGGCCCTGTTCATATTGGTCATTTGGCTGGTTGTTACTTGCCGTCTGATATATACGTACGGTATTTAAGGAGCAAGGGGGAGGACGTTAAGTTTATTTGCGGTAGTGATGAACACGGTGTGCCTATTACCATAAAAGCTAAAAAAGAGGGTATTACACCTCAACAGGTGGTAGATAAATACCACAAAATAATGGGCGATACCTTTAAAGAATTTGGTATTTCGTTTGATATTTATTCACGCACATCAAGTAAAGTTCATCATCAAACAGCTTCCGATTTTTTTAAAACATTATACAAAAAAGGTTCTTTTACCGAACAAACAACTGAACAATATTATGATGAAGAAGCTAAACAATTTTTAGCCGACCGTTATATTACAGGCGAATGTCCTAAATGCGGAAATCCATCTGCATACGGAGATCAATGCGAACGATGCGGTTCAACTTTAAGTCCAACTGATTTAATAAATCCAAAGTCTGCCTTGTCGGGTAATGTCCCTGTTTTAAAGCAAACTAAAAATTGGTTTTTACCATTAGATAAATTACAACCAAAAATTGCAGATTATTTAAGCAAGCATACTGATTGGAAAACGAATGTTTACGGTCAGTGTAAAAGTTGGTTAGATAGTGGTGATGGTTTACAACCTCGTGCAATGACGCGCGACTTAGATTGGGGCGTGCCTGTTCCAGTGGAAGGCGCAGAAGGAAAAGTGTTATACGTTTGGTTTGATGCGCCAATAGGTTATATTTCTGCAACAAAGGAATTGTTGCCTGACACTTGGGAAACGTATTGGAAAGATAAAGAAACACGTTTACTTCATTTTATAGGAAAAGATAATATTGTTTTTCATTGCATTATTTTTCCTGCCATGTTAATGGAGCATGGTGAATTTGTTTTAGCAGATAATGTTCCTGCCAATGAATTTTTAAATTTAGAGGGCGATAAAATTTCTACTTCGCGTAATTGGGCTGTTTGGTTACACGAATATTTAATTGACTTTAAAGACAAACAGGATATTTTACGTTACACGCTTTGTGCAAATGCGCCGGAGAGTAAAGACAATGATTTTACTTGGAAAGATTTTCAAACTAAAAATAATAGTGAATTAGCTGATATATTAGGGAATTTTATTAATCGCGTCATGGTTTTAACCAATAAAAATCATAACGGTTTGGTGCCCGAGGCGAGCGAATACACGAAAGCTGATTTATTAGTTTTGGAAGAAGTTGCCAAAGCGCCAACTAAAATTGCTGAAGCTTTAGAAAAATTTAAATTCCGTGAAGCGTTAGCAGAAATGATGAATTTAGCACGTATCGGAAATAAATATTTAGCAGAACAAGAGCCCTGGAAATTAATTAAGAGTGATGAAAAACGCGTTCGTACTATTATGAATATTTCATTACAGATTTCTGCAAATTTGGCGATAGTTTGCGAACCATTTATTCCGTTTACCAGTAAAAAATTATTTGGTTTATTAAATTTGAGTGAATTGAAATGGAATTCGGCCCGCAATACCAATAATCTTGCAGCAGGACATAAAATCAGTTCAGATTCAGGAATTTTATTTTCGAAAGTTGAAGATATCGATATTCAAACACAATTGGATAAATTGGAAAACACTAAAAAAGAAAACGCAAGCGAAAACGCAAGCTTAACACCCGCAAAAGCTGAAACCTCGTTTGATGACTTCAATAAAATGGATATTCGTTCAGGAACAATTTTAGAAGCTGAACGCGTACCAAAAACAGATAAACTATTAAAATTAAAAATCGATACAGGAATTGATAAGCGCACCGTTGTTAGTGGCATTGCTGAATGGTATAAGCCAGAAGACATTATCGGACAACAAGTGAGTATTTTAGTAAATCTCGCTCCAAGAAAAATAAAAGGCATCGAGAGTCAGGGCATGATTTTAATGGCCGAAAATACTCAAGGTGAATTAAGTTTTGTTTTACCCAGTAAACCAAACATAAATAATGGCTCTATCATTAAATAAAATAATTTTTGCTTTTTTGTTTGCAGTTTCTTATTGCGGATTTTCACAGAGTGATGCTGATAAAGTTTTTCGTCCGCAAGAATACAAAAATGAGGAGCAGTTTAAAAATTTTCAGAAAAGAAGAAATGCAATTGGGAAATGGCAAATTAACCAATTAAAGAACGGGGCACTAGTCGTTCGTCTTCATAATAGCAAAACCTTAATTGAGAGTTTGAGGAAAATGGGGAAAGCTGATTTAGCTGCGCAAAAAGAACAAGAAATGATGGCCATCAATAAAAATATTGTGATGGCATTTTACCGTTGTTATAATTTTTCTAAAGTTTATTTCTTTTTCAGTAATCATAGCGATACTTTATTGAAAGGCGCACGAAGTGGTATTTTTCTTGATACTAATTTAGTAGTTGACGCTAAAATTGAAATGAAAGAAAAATTTTATTTATTAGCCGAACAAGATGACGCCTACAATTCTTCTATTGGGTTTGTAAGAGAAGATACTGCCCGCTTTATTAAAGAATCAGGGAACGCCTCTAAAGATTGTGCCATGGTTATAAAAAACAAATATGGTCATCAGTTAAAAGACCCTTTCCCGTTTTTTGTGATAAACAAAAGTACCATTACCGGCACTCCAGTAACTCTGGTAATGATTGGTGGGGTAATTGTTCGAGTAAATGTTGAGAAAAAACAACGTTTGGAAAAACATTATGCTTATGTATCTAATCTAAACCGATACCTTTTTAATTTTTATAATGAGAATAAAGATTATGAAGTCACCGACCCCGAAATAAAGCCTTTCCTGTATTAGGATTACCTTTTTTACCCTTATTTGCGTTTAAAGTTTAATTTCTTTATCTTTATTTAGATAAAAATTTATTCCATGAAAAAATTATACGTTTTATTGGCTTCTTGTGCTTTCAGTACAATTACATTAGCTCAAAGTAATCAGAAAAACTGGACGAGTATTCTGGAAAAAAACATTACTCCTAAAGGAGAACGCGAAATTATTCCGCAAAAATATTTGACGTTTCACGTCAACATAACAGACTTAAAAAATAAACTATTAGCAGCTCCAATCGAAACAGTTGTAAAAATCGAACAATCGCCTTGTGTTGTTTATTTACCAATTGCTAATGGACAAATACAGGCATTTCGTGTTGTTCAGGCCCCAATAATGGAAGATGGTTTGGCAAATGCGTATCCAAACATTAAAACATTTTCTATTAAAGGAATTGATGACCCCTATGCAAATGGTAAATTAGATTTTGGTGATTTTGGTTTTCATGGAATGATTCGTAGTATTAAAGGAGATGTTTTTATTGACCCATACTGTCGCGGTAACAAAAACGATTACATCTCTTATTACACTTTCGATTTCAAAAAAGATCCGTCAAAAATGTTACCTGAAGCTGGTGTACTTGGCGAAAACTCTAACAAACAAGGCTTACTGCAACAAAAAACAGCAGCAACAATTTGTGTTGGTGCCAGTTTACGTAAATACCGTTTAGCTGTTGCTTGCACTGGTGAATACGCAGTTGCGGCAACCGGTTCTGCTACACCAACAAAATCTCAAATTTTATCTAAAGTAGTAACTAGCGTTAATCGTGTTGATGGCGTTTACGAAACTGAAGTTGCGGTTAGAATGATTTTAGTTGCTAATGATACAATTGTATTATATGGTAACGCTTCAACCGATCCGTTTACCGGAAACAATAATGCAAATACTTTAATTAATGAAAGCGCAACAGTTTGTAATGCAAATATTGGAAGTGCTAATTATGATATTGGCCACACCTTTAGTACAGGTGGTGGTGGTTTAGCTTATTTAGGTTGTGTTTGTACTACTAATAAAGCAAAAGGTATTACTGGAAGCCCCTCTCCTGTTGGTGACCCTTACGATATTGATTATGTGGCGCACGAAATGGGACATCAGTTTGGTGGAGATCATTCATTCAATTCTATCACAAGTTCATGCGGTGGCGGTAATCGTAACGGACCAACATCAATGGAGCCCGGAAGCGGTATTACCATTATGGCATACGCCGGTATTTGTGGCGCTGATGATTTAGCACCAAACAGCATCGCTTATTTTCATACTGTAAATTATGACGAAATTGTTGCGTTTACAAACACGGGGAGTGGAAATTCTTGCGCCTCTACAAATACAACGGGCAATAACCCTCCTGTAGTTACGGGTTCAATTGCTTATACAGTTCCAAAGTCTACACCGTTTTCTTTAACGGGTTCAGCAACTGATCCGGATGGAGATCTATTAACTTATTCTTGGGAAGAAAATGACGCAGGTGCAGCAGGTGGCGCATGGAATTCTGGTAACAGACCCTATTTTATGTCCTATACTCCTACTCCAACACCAACTCGTTCATTTCCTAAGCTTAGTGTTATTTTATCAGGAAATTTAACCGGGACTAAAGGTGAATACTCGCCTGCTACTGCGCAAACACTCAATTTCAGACTAATTGCTCGTGACAATAAAATGGGCGGCGGCGGCGTGTGTTACGCTAACTCTCAAGTTGTAATTTCAACGGCTGGTCCTTTCGCAATTACTTATCCAAATGTAACCGGCATTATATGGGCAGGTGGCTCATCACAAACTATTACATGGAACGTCAACGGAACAGATGTTTCTCCCGTATCGTGTTCGCTTGTGGATGTTTTAATTTCTTACGATGGAGGAACTACATTTTCAATGTTATCGGCAGGTGTTGCTAATTCAGGCTCTTTAGCCATAACGGTTCCAACCCCTACTACAACAATTAATACTTGTCGCATCAAAGTTATTTGTCCGAGTAATATCTTTTTTGACATCAACGACAAAAACTTTACTATTACCACAGCAACAGGCATTAATGAGCTATCTGCAAATAATGTTTTAGGTTTATCAGTTTCTCCAAATCCGTTTAACGAAAGTTTTATGCTTAATGTGCGAAACTTGGATAGTGACGCTATCATTAGTATTACTGATGTATTAGGCAAAATTATAAAACAGGAAATTGTTACCGGAAATGGTTTTACTAAAGAATACGATTTAGGTAGTTATAACAGTGGCGTTTATTTTGTAACTGTAAAAACTAAAAATAATCAATCTGTAGCTAGAGTGATTAAACAGTAAAATTATTTTTTAATAAAAAAGCCCGAACATAAACTGTTCGGGCTTTTTTAGGCTCATTTTTTTAAAATGTAGTTTTGTTTGTCTTGATTTCGAAATGAACTTTATTTATTCAACATGACGCTTCCGGCAAATTCATGTTGCTTTTGGAAAACATCTTTAACTTTTACTTTCCAAACATAAACTCCATCTTCTACAATTTCTCCCTTTTGATTTACTCTTCCATCCCAACCTTGATCGTATTGTTTGGTGCTAAATATTTTTTCGCCCCAACGGTCAAAAATATATAATTCATACTCTTTTATATCCCATCCTGCTCCTTTTGGCAAAAAGCGATCGTTTAATCCGTCTTCGTTTGGGGTAAAAGCATTCGGTGCGTAAAAAGTAAAATCCGGTACTACATAAACGTCTTTTGAAATAGTGTCCACGCAACCATAAGAATTTTGAGCAGCTAATAAAACTCTATAATGACCTTCTCCTAAGAAAGTATATGTTGGATTTTGTTGTCCCGAAAAAGCTTCTCCGCCAAAAAACCAATTGTAGTAACTTGCATTTTGTGTTTGATTATAAAACTCAACGGTTGTATTATACACGTCAATTTCATAAGTGCTCGCGGTAAAATCGGCTTTTGGTTTGGGGAATACTTTAATATAATTGTTTATTGTTTGTGTTCCAATACATCCTTTATTAGTTGTATAAAAAAGTTTTACGGTAAATGTTCCGCTTTTATTATAACAATGATTTGGAATTGAATTTGAAGATAAAATGCTATCGCCAAAATTCCAGTTCCAACTAGCAATAGTACTGTTGTTATTTAATACGGGATTTGTAAACGTAACGCATAAAGGTTGGCAGCCTGATGTTTGTGAAACCACAAAAGAAGATGTTGGAATAGTATAAATATTTATTGCAATTGTATTAGTAACAATAGATCCACACCCATCAGTTACAGAAACACTATAGGTATTCATTACAGAAGGCGAAACAGTATAAGAAGAAGATGTTGCTCCTCCAGGTTGCCAATTATAAGAATAAACTCCATTGCCACCAGATGGATTAGCGAACACTATTTTTTTATTTCCTGAACAAATAGTGTCTGACGGACTTGTATTCAATAGTAATGGCGAAACGGCTGCTACTTTTGCTGTATCCGGATTTGAAATACAACCATTTGCATCTGTTACCGAAACCGGAAGTGATTTGCTGATGCCTCCAATAACTGTTAAGGTTCCAATTGCAGTTACAGTTCCGTTCCAGTTATAAGAATAAGGGCTTGTTCCTCCAACCACTGTAGCAGTTATAGTTCCTGTTTGATTATTACAAAGTGTTAGTGAGTTTACGCTTAACGACATTGCTGGCGCTTGATTAATTACTACATTTTGCGAAACAGTACAATTATTAGCATCGCTAACCAATATACTATAGTTTCCCATTGCCAGGCCACTAACGGTTGACAAATTACCCCCAACGGGTTGCCATGAATAAGAATATGTTCCGGTGCCACCGCTAACATTTGCAGTTGCACTTCCGTTAGATAATCCACAGCTTGATTTAGTTACATTAACCGTTAGAGTTAATACATTCGGTTCGGTAATACTGACTGATTTTGTATAAGTACAATTATTACCATCTGTAATGGTTACCGAATAATTACCGCTGCTTAAATTAGTTGCTGTTGCATTATTTCCTCCGAAAGGCGTCCAATTATAAACAAGAGGTCCGCTTCCCGTAACCGAAATTGAAGCCGTTCCATTGTTTAAACCAAAGCAAGTAACGTTTTGTGCCACCGCATTTGAAATGTTTGCGACAGTAATAATTTGTGAAATAGTTCCGGGAGGATTACACCCGCCGCCCTTTACAATTAAATTAACTGTATAAGTCCCAGGGCCTGAAAAAACATGTGACGGATTTTGTGAAGCAGATAAATTCGCTGCTCCTGAAACAGGGTCGCCAAAATCCCAAGAAAAAGTACCAGGTACAGGGCATGGCGCAGTAACTGTATTAAAATTATAATTTCCTGCACCGTTACATGAATAATTAAAATTAGCAACGTTCGGTATTCCATCACTGATTACAATATCATCAAGGGCAATACCATCAAAATTATTGCAAGTAGTTCCTGAACCAAATAGAAAACGAAATCTTACATTAGTTTTATTTGCTAATCCTGTTAAACAATGTTTTGCTACAACCCATCCGCCACTTCCATTTCCACCCGAACAACCAGCTGATGATGAGCCAATACGTCCGCTCCATCCATGACGGGTTGCAATGGAACTAAGTTTACTGATGTTATTATGATTAAACCAATTTGCAGTATTACAATCATTCGGATCGCCAAACGCACCAACATTAGTCCAAGTTGTACCATTGTTTGTAGTATACTGAAGAACCATACCGTCGTAATTAAACTCGCATTCCCAAAATAATTTAAACGAAATCCAAGGGTAATTTAAAGTTGTAAAATCAAAACACGGACTTACAATCGATGCTTGCTCGCCGTTATTATAAAAACTTCCGTTCAATCCACCAACGCACCATGATTTAATTCCGCCACCGGCCGAATTAATCGTTGGGTGTGAAGGAGCGCCCCATACCCAATCAGAATTTGTTCCTGCTAAAGTCCATGAGGGGGCAGTTTCAAAACCTTCTGAATACGGAAAGATATTAATGCACTGAGATGAAAGTTTTGCGCAGAAACTGAAAATAAAAATTTTCAAGTAGAATAAGTTTCTAAAATTTGATTGCACTCGCTTCATCTTTAAACAATATGTTTTTTGATGAAGTGGCTTCGGAATTATGTGAAAAGAATTTCACAGCCTCAAGGTTATTCACTTCTAGCGTAAAGGTATAAAATTAGGGTGTAATGCGGTTGAAAAAATGTTAATTTTAGATTAATAAACTATTATTGATTTACAATTTAATGGGCCTGCTTTCTAAATCGCTTTAAATGTGGCTATTATTTAGATTTATGGTTGTTAAATTTGATACTTTAGTGAATTCATTGCCAAAAATAATGTTGAGAAAACTTTTATTTATAGTAAATCCTCTATCCGGAAAAAGAAATTCGGGAAAAATAATCAATTGCATTCATAAAACCTTATCCGGAAAAATGAATTATGAAATCGGGCTTTGGAAGAACATTGATGAATTCAACATTCTAGCTTATAAATTAAAAAACGAAAATTTCACTGATGCAATAGCTGTTGGTGGAGACGGCTCCGTTAATCTGGTAGCCAAAACAATTTTAAATACCTCAGTAGTTTTGGGAATTTTACCAACAGGATCAGGTAACGGATTAGCGCGATCATTAGGAATGTTTATTGATACTGAAAAAGCGCTTTATCAAATTTTAAAAGGGAAAACAGAAATAATAGATTCGGGTGAAGTAAACGGAAATCCGTTTTTTTGCACCAGCGGTGTAGGATTTGATGCACACATCGGAAACTTATTTGCCAATTTACCGAAACGTGGGTTAAAAATGTACATGAAGTTAATCCGAAAAGAATTATTCAGATACAAGCCTCAGCACTATTCTGTATTTGCAAATGGTATTGAAATCAGCAAAATCGCTTTCTTTATTACTGTAGCCAATGCTGGACAATTTGGTAATAATTTTTACGTAGCATCAAACGCTAAAGTGAACGATGGTTTATTTAATGTTGTAATTGTTAAACCGTTCAGCCTTATACCCGGGCTATTTATGCTTTTAAAAATTTTAAGAAGACAAGCGCATACAAGCAAGTTCATTGAAACTTTGACTTGCACTGAATTAATTATAAAAAGAGAAACTAAGGGTAGTGTTCATTTTGACGGGGAACCATTTACAATGGAGGCTGAATTAAAATACATTCTTAAACCAAAAAGCTTAAAAATTATTGTAGGAGACAAATTCGACGGCGTCTAAAAAAAATTAAGGGTAAACTTAAATTATGCGTCAATTTTTAGTATAGATATTGATGGAAAGTAAATAAATTTGTTTTTAATTTTGTCGCCCCTTAAACAACTGATTATCTTGTGTTTACGATTTTTTCCGTCTATTGTTTAATCTGTAGAAATTACCAAATAATAATTTAACCTAACCACTCCTCTTTTAGCCCCTATTAATTTTCTCTTGTGCTCCATTTTTTGTAATTTCAGTCCCCTAATTTTTTAGATTGTTTACTCATAAACGTATATTTTTTCTTGGTTTGATTTTAGTGCTAAAACAGGTTTCTGCTCAGGCGCAATCCAATCCCCAAAAGGATGAGGATGTATCTAAACTTATCCGAGAGCTTTCTGCTTTATGGGATGCCAACAAAGAAGAAACTTTCAATTCTCTACTTGATAATAAAAGTAAAAAATCAACTAATTTAAACGTTACAGGTCCAACCATTGTAAAAAACAATCGTGTTGATTTATTAATAAAACGAAATTTAATTGAACAAAAACTTTATAAAAAAGATTTAGGATTTAATTTTACGGCTTCTTATCAGCGGAATACAAAAACACCTTTTCTTGATCCTGAAGACGTAGTTATTTTCAAACAAAAAGCGCAAGCAGGTTTAGATTGGGATCTTTTACGTGGCGGGTTTTACGACAACCGTTTAAAAGCAAAAGTTTTAAGTAAAGAACTTGAGTGGATAAAAAATTCTAATTACGCCCAAAAAACAACACGGCCGTTTTTGTTGAGCGCTCAGCAAGTCGTCACTAATTTTAACAAACGAAAAATTATAATTCTTGAAAAGCGACTCGAACTCAACACTAAACAAATGGAGCTCATTGAAAAATTATGGGCATTGAAACATATTTCAAAAGATAATTACTTAAAAGCCCTTCAAAATAAAGCTGACATTAACGGCCAGTTTGAATTATATAAATCGTTTTCGGATAAAGCAGAACAATTAAAACTTACGGCAAAAGACACCATCGAGCTTCCGTTACTTGATTTAGATTTTGATAAATTAATTTCAAAAATTAATTATGCACAAACATCAGGCGACTCTACTCTTCCATCTTATTTAATTGAAAACGCCAGACGCGAATCTAGTTTTATTCGTGAAATTGGTTTAAAAGCATATGCGCGTTATAGCTACTACGATATTTACTCGCAAAACATACCTAACAGAAGATTCATGTCGTATGGCGTAAACTTATCAGTTCCGCTAGTTTTTAATCAAAAAGAAAAACGCGAATTATATTTAATCAACAAGCAAATTGATAATCTTAAACAGCCGCAGGTAGAGCCCGGTGTAGAATATCTATTACTTAACTATTATTACGATTACCGATACAAATTAAAAAAATATTATAATTTGGTTGAAAAACGAAATGTGTTTGCCGAATTATTACGAACTGAAAGTGTGAAGCAGGAGTTTTATGATTTAGAATTTAACCCCAATACAGCATTATTAATTTTAGATGATTATTGGAGCAATGCCGTTGAATTATTAGATCTTCATCAGGATATGTACAAAACTTTACTCTCCATAAAAGAAAAAGTTCCCGGGTCTGAAATTTCTGATTTCACTTTCCCTGTCACTGTAAAAGATAACATTAAAGATTCTACTTTTATTCCTCCACCCGTTAAGGCTATTTACATTTGGAGTAAATCATTTGCCGCAACCTCTACATTCAGCATGATAACGGATTATATCACTTTAAATGGTTTTAATCAGATTGTGGTTTCTTATAAATATGATAAAGCGTATTTACAAATACTAAATGCGTTCATTAATAAAAATTACACAGCTAAAATTTCATTAATGATTGGTAGCAACAAACTTATTAACGGCGGCATGCCCGCTTATTTAGATAGTCTTGCTAAATCCATTCCATTAACGTTTGTAAAAAGCATTCACTTGGATATTGAGCCTCACACCTTCGATGATTTCAAAACAAATCAAGCAGCTTACTTTGCAAAATATATTCAGGCATTAAACGATGCAGACGCATTTTGCAAAAAGCAAAATTTGCAATTAGAAGTTTCCATCCCATTAAGTTATCCTGATGATGTGTTAGATAAAATATTTTCAGTGTGCAGTAAAGTATATTTAATGGCTTACGAAAATATTGATCCTGATTTTATTGCCCGCAAATGTGAAGAAGAAATGAAACGCGGGAAGAACAAAATAGTTTTAGCACTTCGAACAAAAGATTTTGTAAACCGCGCCCAAATGGAAGAACACTTTAAAAAATTAGGAATAAAAAACATAGCTTATCACGAGTACGAAACACTGTTGGAGTTGGAGAAAAAAGCCGTGAATGTTAATGAGCCTGAAAAATAAAAATGAAGAGCTTAAATTTTCAAAGAAATAAATCGATGTTTCGTGTAACAAACGAAAAAGACATCAAGAAAAAAAGGAATTGGGACCGCATCGTTTACCTTATTCTTCTGTTTTTATTTGCATTATTTATTGTTTATTATTTACTCAACAAATTGTTGATGGTGCACGCATATGGTCATGTTATTATAGAAAACACAAAAATAAGATTAACCGATGATGCAAGAATTGCTGAAATGAAAGTGCAGGAAGGTGATAGTGTTATGATAGGTGATACGTTGTTTACTTATTCACTGGATCTAGACCAGGACATTAGCGGCCCGAATGCCGGAGGGGCAGCACTATCCATTGCGGGATTATCAGGTGGCAACAGAAGCAATACAGATTACTGGTGGTTAAAGGAGTTGTATAATATCAAAAAAACAATTGCAATAAATACCATAAAGGTTACCGAAAACACCGAGCTAATTAAAAATTTTGAAGGTGAATTAAAACGTTTAACTAACGAAGTTATTTTGGATGTGATGCCAAAACAGCGTTTGGATTATATACAAACCGAAATTATAAAACTAAAAGCTGAAAATTTAAAACTGGTTAGTGAAAACAATCAATTATATGGCTTAATGAAAACATTAAAACCGTTTGATGCTGAAAATGGCAAACCCCCTACTATAACAGGGTTAAAATTAAATTCACAAAATGGTGGCAATGTAAAAAATCATATTGTAACTGATTTATATTTTAGCGGTGAGTTATTAAGCGATTTACATTGTTTTACTGCACCTATGGATGGAATTGTTACACGTATTTACATTCATTCTGCCGAAACGGTTTAAAAAACAGAAGATATTTTGACGCTGCATAAAGACAGGCCCGCCTATATAAAAGCGTATTTTGAACAGGAAGATTTAAATAATTTTAAGGAAGGCGATATTTTTAAAGTAACCTTTCCTGATGGCTCTACCAGTTATGGTATTTTAAAAAGATTTTACATTGCAACTTATGTTTTACCGGAAGAATTTCAAAAAAAATATGAGCCCACAACGCGTTCGGTAGCGGCTGATATTTATCCGTTAAACGCTGAAGATCTTGCAAAATGGAAAGCATTTTACAAAATGGGAGTGGACATATCTAAATTTAAATTTCAATAATTTGTTAAGATGAGCACAACAACAAAACAAAATAGAATAGAATTTAAAGATAATGTACTTCACTACAATTCTTTTTCCTTTTATCTTTTCGAAAGTTTCGGTGGCTTAAAAATTGAACACCTTGCCGAGTACAATGCTATCGTTTTAGAGGCAAATGACCCTGATTTTACCAAATTAATTTTAAAACGTTTTCGTTCTCATAATAATCCTGAATTTTATTTAAAACCAATTTTCTTAATTAATTACAAAAGCATAAACGATCCTATGACGGAATCGCTGCACGATGGTGTAATTGCCTCATACGATCAAATTCCTGAAAAAATAAACGACATACAACAAATTTTTACACTCACTACCCATATCGACCATAGTCTTTCCAGTAACTTTGAAATCTTTTTAATGAAGAAGATTTTAAACTACATGTACACAAGGGAACTGCGTTCGTTAAAACCATTTCCGGATGTGAATTCAGTTATTGGCTTTACTTATCCGATTGTTAGCGTAAATTTTGAGACGCACGAAGAAATGAAAGTGCTGGATTTGTTTGATTGGGCTCAAAAAGAAAATTTAGTGTGGCCCGATTTTTACGACAGAGTTTATTTGTGCAACGCTTGCGGTTCTGGCCATTTATCGTATCGCGAAATTTGTCCGTCGTGTGATTCGGCTAATATGAAATCGGAAGATTTAATTCATCATTTTCCGTGCGGTTTCATTGGCCCTATTTCCGATTTTAAAAATCAAATTGATAGCGTGTTGAATTGCCCTAAATGCTCGAAGTCGCTTCGTCACATTGGGGTTGATTATGATAAACCTTCTATCATTAATCATTGTCAGAATTGTAATGAAGTGTTTCAGGATTATTTAGTAAAAGCACGTTGCGTGAATTGTGGTGTTGATGCCGACGTTCAGTATTTAGTATCAAAAAATATTAGCGTTTACAAACTAACCAAAAAAGGAAGAAGCGCTTCCTCGTCAGGAATTATTACTTCAGAATACATTGGAGGCGAAGAGGTATTTGGGTCTGTAAATACACACACGTTTAATACGATGATGCATTATGAACAAGAGCGATTGAAAAATAACACAAATCTTACTACTAACATCGCGCTTTTACATATTGAAAATATTTTTGATTTACTTCGTAAGCTTGGCAAATCGAAAGAAAAAATATTTATTGCCGAGTTAGTTCACTTGATAAGAGAAAACATTACACCGGCCGATTTCATTAACATTTCCAATCCCTCACTAATTGTTATTTGCATGAACGATGCCACTCCAATTACTGCACAAACTTCTATGATGAAAGTTTACGATAAAATTGAAGAAATGGTATTTAACAACTTTAATAAATTTCAATTGGAGATGCAGTACAAGGTTGAGAGCCTAAGCACCACGGTACCTTTCGAAAAACAATTATTGGATTTAACGAAGCAACTCACGGAGCAACATGACTGATGCCTTTGATGATTTTTTTGGATACATCAACGTTGTTGGCCCGGCTAAACTCATCCGTATATTTTGGTTTTTTATTTTTTTTGAATTTCTCCGTTTCTTTCTTTTCGAATTAACCACTTTAATTATTTGGTATTTGGGAAACAAAACCCGTAAATTAAAATACCAGGTGGCACGCCGCAAATTATTTATTGACCGACCGCTTATATCCATCATTGTTCCCGGCAAAAATGAAGGAGAACATATTTACAAATTAGTTACATCAATGAAAGAACAAACGTATACTAATTACGAGTTTATTGTAATTGATGACGGATCAGATGATGATACAGAACGCATTTGCAAAAGTTTACAGAAAAACGGATTTATTGATTTGTTTTTAAGAAACGATGTTCGTGGCGGGAAAGCATCCGCCGCCAATTTAGGGTTTCGTTATTCGCGCGGAAAAATTGTTGTGCATTTGGATGCGGATTGTAGCTATGATAATGATGCCATTGAAAAAATTATTATTCCGTTTTATTTAGATGATAATGTTGGCGCTGTTGGCGGAAACATTTTAGTACGTAATTACAAAGATAGTTTATGTGCCACACTACAAGCCATTGAATATGCTGATACAATTTCTATTGGCCGAATTACTTCAAGCTATTTAGGAATTTATCGCGTTGTGTCAGGAGCATTTGGTGCTTTTAAACGCGAGGCGCTTGTACGCGTGGGAGGTTGGGATATAGGTCCGGGATTAGATGGTGATATTACAGTTAAGCTCAGAAAACTAGATTATAAAATTGAGTTTGAGCCTGAAGCTATTTGTCAGACCAACGTACCCAATACATTCAGGAAATTAGTGAAGCAGAGATTGCGTTGGGATAAATCCATTATTCGTTTCAGGGTTCGTAAACACAGAGATGTTTTTTTTCCTAACTCCACTTTTAAATTTTCAAACTTTATATCTTCATTCGAGAACATTACCTACAATTTGGTGCTTAATTTTAAATGGTGGGTATATGTTACTGATATGACTATTAATTATCCAAGCATTTTGTTATTCATTATTCCATTTAATATTTTACTCTATACAACTACCAATTTTTTAAAGTTTTTAATTTTCTCTTTATTCCGTACGCGCAAAAATGAATCGATAAGTTACTTTTTGATTTATTTGCCGTGTATGGTCATCTACTTTGGTTTGTACTTGCGTATTGTAAGAACTATAGCTTACATTGATGAATTATTCTTTAAGCGTTCTTACGAAGATAATTGGAATCCCTCCAAATCGTCAGTTCACGCTAAAGAATTGGGATTATAATTGCGAAATGTAGTTGAGAAAAAGTTGCAAGGCTTCCTGTTTGCGATTATCTAAATTATAGCTGATCTTATTGGTCAAATAATCTAAAGCATTAAAATTGGCAGGATGCTTGATGCCTGATTCAGAAATTGCTTTCTCAGTATTTTTTATTCCGTATTTCAGCGCTTCATTAAATTCAGAAACAAATCCTGCATCAACATCCGAAGTGGTAACCCAAGCTGCAAAAACAAATGGGAGGTCGGTCATTTTTTTCCATTCTTCCGCTAAGTCAAATTCATATTTAAAAGTTCCGTTTAAAGCAAAAGTTCTATCACCAATTACAACCGCGGCATTTGTTCCGTTTATATTTTGTTCGTATCCGGGCTTGGCATCTTTAAATTCGAAATTTTGTTTCCAATAAAATTTATTTAAAACTTTAGTAAGTTTTATTGAGGATCTGGATTGATAATCGAGCGTAACGGTTTTAATTTCATTGAGCGGAACATCACTGTATAATTTTACGCTATCCACTTTCCCATTGGCGCCAATACAGTAATTGGTAATGATTTTATAATTATCCAACTCAGGTAAAAGTGCTACCGGAACAAGGCCAATCTCCACTTGCTTAAATTTTAGTTTTTGTGCGCAAATACTCGGAATGTCTTCCTGAAGGTCAATTTTATTAAGTAGTTCTGAGTTTTTTAAGCCGTACCTGAATGGTAAAGTGTTAAAATAATTTACGATTGATATTTTTAGTTTCTGGTGATTCAAAAGATTGCAGAAAATCTCTAATCTGTTATGTCAATTTTTTTGAAGAACATTCCTTCGCCTTTCATGACAATTAAAACGGCTGTCTTCGCCTCTTTCACTAGGTCCATAGGCATATAAAATTTTACTTCATCATTTTCCTGTAATTTTTTCTGGAAAATAATTTCTCGTCCTCCGCGTTCCAAATCCTGAAAAGTGATGCGTAAAATTTCTCCATATTTTGACTTTCCAACAGCCACAAATTCTTTATCAATTAATTCAGCTCGGGTACACTTTATGCCTTCGTCAGTAGCCAATTGCGATTGATGTACGCCCGAAGCGACTGCTGTTGTGTCGGCTTTTTTAATTGTATCGGGTGGAATGGCAATATGAAACTTTCCTACTTTTGCTGAAACAGTAAAAGCAAACGTCATAAAAATCATTAAACACATATAGCGTTTCAACATCATCATTACACTAACAAACCCTATTCTAAAAAGGTTACCAAATTTAGCATCATTGTGGTAAAATCAAACAATTGTTTGTAAAAAGTTATTTATTGGGCCTTTTATTGCGCTTATAGCTAAGTACCAGCGTGGTATTTCCTAATATTTCGTTAATTTTGCCTCTCAAATGTCTGACTCTAAATATAATCTCCGCGGCGTTTCTGCTTCTAAAGAGGATGTTCATAAGGCTATTGCTAAGCTTGATAAGGGCTTATTTCCAAAGGCTTTCTGTAAAGTTGTCCCCGATTTTTTAAGTGGCAGTGATGAACATTGTGTGATTATGCATGCTGATGGCGCTGGAACTAAATCATCTCTAGCTTACGCTTATTGGAAAGAAACAGGAGATATTAGTGTTTGGAAAGGCATTGCGCAAGATGCAGTGATAATGAACATTGATGATTTAATTTGCTCGGGCGCCATAAATAATATTTTATTGTCATCAACTATCGGACGAAATAAAAATTTAATTCCCGGAGAAGTTATTTCTGCAATTATAAATGGTACTGAAGAAGTTTTAGAAATGCTTCGCAAAAACGGAATCGATATTCATTCAACTGGCGGAGAAACTGCAGATGTTGGTGATTTAGTTCGTACAATTATTGTTGATAGCACGGTGGTCTGTCGTTTAAAACGAAGCGAAGTTATTTCGAATGATACTATTAAAGAAGGAAATGTAATTGTTGGTTTATCCTCATACGGAAAAGCGACTTACGAAACTCAATATAATGGCGGTATGGGAAGCAATGGTTTAACCAGCGCACGTCACGATGTATTCGGAAAACATGTTGCAGAAAAATATCCTGAAACTTACGATAACGCTTTACCAAAAGAAGTTGTTTATACAGGGAATTTAAAACTTACTGATAAAGTTGAAATTTCTTATTTGAATGCAGAACAAAAAACTGTTACAGAAAAAATTGACGCCGCTAAATTAGTTTTATCACCAACACGTACTTACGCGCCAATTATAAAAAATATTTTAACCGAACTCGCAGGTAAAATTAACGGACTCGTTCATTGCAGCGGCGGCGCACAGACTAAAGTATTACATTTTTTAAACGATGGCTTACATGTTATAAAAGATAATTTATTTGCTGTGCCACCTTTATTTAAAACGATACACGAACAAAGTCATACCGACTACAAGGAAATGTACAAAGTGTTTAACATGGGCCACCGTATGGAGGTTTATGTTGATGAAAAATATGCGCAGCAAATAATTACCATTGCTAAATCATTTAACGTTGATGCTAAAATCATTGGTAGAGTTGAAAAAGGTACAGATAAAAAGGTAACTGTAAAATCTGAATTCGGAGTTTTTGAATATTGATAATTCAGATGGTGGCTTCGAGAACCTCAGCCGCCACGTTTTCTAAATAAAATTCTGTCAATCAAATATCGGTGCCTGAGCGTAGTCGAAGGCACATAGAAGTTATTTCAACAAAACACATTTAAGCATTTTATCTTCCGATACCAATAAATACTTCTTTCCGTCTTTAAATAAATCATAAACTAAAGGCATTCCTGTTCCTTTAATTTTTTTAGATATTGTTTTAGTCGCGGCGGGAATTAAATGAACTTCGCCTCCCGTGGTGCTTAATACAAAGTACGCGCCATCGGAATCATAAAAATAATTTGACGATTTGTATGTATACTCCGGATTTTCATAGGAGAACAATTCGTTGCCAGAAAAATCATAACATTTCAATTTCGATTTTTCTAAAATCATAATGTCCGTTTTTTTGTCGTCATCTATTTTTTCGAAGCTGTAAGTGGCTTCTTCAAATTCTTCTGATAGTTTTACAGCAGATTTTTTATCCGCCAAGCTGATACTTTCCAACAAACTATTTTTATCATCGAGATAAATGAGTTTCGAGTTCTGAATATTATTTCCTGCATCAACAAAATAATTAGCGGATTGTTCTAATACATTATTGCTAAAATCAATTCTTCCCGCTCCTCTTCTGCTGAAGACATATATTTTTCCGCTCGCATCGCAGGTAATTAAGTAATCGCTTGCTCCTACTTTTGCATAATGTATTGGCAAACTCACTTCGCTTGTTGTTTTAACAACGCCGAAATTTTCGTTTTTTGCACCGTTGCTATTGTAATTATAAATTTGTTTATCAGCGCAGGCAATTAACAAACGATACTCTTTTGTGTTTTCATAATCAAATACAGCCAATTCGTTAGTAGCGCGTGCAGGAAGTTTTACGGGAAACCCCTGTACATAATTTCCATTGCGGTCAATTAAATGAAGATAATTTGCTGTGTTAAATAATAATTGAAATTTCCCATTTCTAAAAGCATCAATAGTATAAATATCAGAAGCAATTACTTCATTGATTTGTTTCTTCCACAAACTATTTCCGGTTGCATTAATTAAATACAAATTATTTTTTGCGTCCTGAACCAACAATTCGTTTTCATTTGATTTATGATTGATAAATGTCCATGTTCTGCTATTAATTAAAGTATCAGCTTCAAACGTCCACAAGCCCGGCACATCTCTGTTTTTGGTGGCTTGCTGATATTTTAAATTGGTTCTGAATTGCAATGTGTTTTTGTAATTGCTAAAGGTGATGCTTAAGTCGCTTAGTTTGTCAAGCGTTTTTAATTGTTGGTCGTTAATAAAACTAAAAGCATTTTTAATTACGGAAAGGTTTTTATTAGGCGAGCCATAATATTGGTAATTAAATGGCGAGTTTAAATTATCCTTGGCATATATCATAAATGTTTCGTTCTGCGTGGCCATTGCATTATTGACTACAGAATTAATATAATAATCGTTTGTTTCTTTAGTTTCGCTTATGATAAGATAATTACCGAAGACAAATGCATAAGTTGAAGACACACTAAACACTTTACCAAACAATACATCAGCGAGAGAATTGTTTTTAAGCTTACCTGTTTTTACGGTTTGGTTAATGACTAAGCTATCAGAAATGTATTTCAACACTTCATTCACCTCAGCTGTATCTCTTACTTCGCAAACAAGCGCTTTTGAAATAACAGAATTATATTTTATTTCAATCTCCAGTATTTTTGTGCCAATGTTTTCTATTAGTTGGCGCTCGACATTAAACATGGCGCTATCATTAATGCTTTTCCAATACTTTGTGTTTTGCTCTTGAGAAATGTTTAATTGCTTTCTCCATAGCAAATAATCACTAATGCCAACGGCTTTGTAGCTAATGGTATTAAAAGGTAGAATACTTAAAAAATCGCACGCTTGCGGTTGTTGAGCTACCAATGTATTTAATACAGAAGTTGAATCCGGTGTATTAAATCCGTTAAAGGTGATTTCGTCAGGATTAAATTCAACGTCGCAAATAGCTTGTCCGCCAAAAATTAATTCCGATGTTTTTATTTTTGTGGTTGCAAGACGTTCAAAATTAAAATAAGCATTACACACATTTTCTTTGTCCATTAATTTTTTTAGCGACGCAAAATTTGGATTTACATTTTGCTTTTTATTTTTTTCGCTCAACGCATTCTCAATTAAACTTTTTGCATTGGCAATCACAACAACACCTCTACTCGCTCTTAAATAATACGGCGTTTTTTCGATATTAAATTCAAAATCGCCATTTGGACCTGCTGTGCCTTTAACCGCAGCAGAAATTATTTTCAGAAACTCTTCCTGTTGCGCTTCGTCATTTAAATTAAAAGTAATAGCAATTGCAGAATTTGTTTTCTCACCATACACCGCCATAAACACACTGCGCTTATTAAAAAAATCTTTCGTGTTTTGGTTTTCGGTAATGACTGAATCGAAAAAATTTAAGTGTTTATTAATTTGTTTGAACTCAGGGATGCCAATTAATTCCTGCCAAATTAAATTTTGGTTTGAGATTTTATTGGCCAGCTCCTCAAAATTATTGCTACTAATAACACAAAGCGCGCTATCCGGTAAAACATCAATGGCGTTTAAAGACGGTTTTTTGGTTTGTTTTAAATGAAAATACGCCCAAA
>JAYTSW010000210.1:0-1874 GCA_043745425.1 Sphingobacteriaceae bacterium
AAGAGCCAATCCTAAAAAAACGTATAAAGCAACAACACGCGGCAGTTTCGAGAATAACGGTTTGGTTGTTTTAATTGATGAAGGAAGCGCCAGTGCGAGTGAAATTGTTGCCGGTGCTGTACAGGATAACGACCGCGCTACAATTATTGGTCGCCGCAGTTTTGGAAAAGGTTTGGTGCAAGATCAATTAGATCTACCCGATGGCTCTGCTGTTCGTTTAACCATTGCACGATACTATACACCAACCGGACGATGCATTCAAAAACCATACGCCGAAGGAAACGAAGCTTACTTTAAAGAAGAAATAGATCGTTACAGCGACGGCGAATTAATTAATGCTGATAGTATTAAACTAGATAAAACTAAAACTTTCCGCACGCCCGGTGGAAAAGTAGTTTATGGTGGCGGCGGAATTATGCCGGATATTTTTATTCCCTTGGATACAACAAAATATTCTCATTTCGTTAACAAAGCTTTTTATACGAATGTTATTACTTTATTTGGTTACGACTACAGCGATAAACACCGCAAAGAACTTTTAGCAAAATATCAGGATGCAAATAATTACATAAACAACTTTAATACAGGCGATGAAATACTGAACAGTTTTTATGCTTTTGCAGAAGGCAAAAAATTAGTTGCAACGGCGGCCGACAAACAAAAAAGCAATTCTAATCTTAAACAGTTGCTTAAAGCCTTAATTGGCAGGAATTTATTTGATAAAGACGCCTATTACCCTATTATTAACCAAACCGACAACAGCATTAAAAAAGCTATTGAAGTGTTGGAAAAATCTTAAGAAATTTGTAACATCGTTACCTGGATTTAATGATAAATTAGTCTACTCAATTACTCCGGAGGAGTTCCTTCGGAATTAACCTTTAAAAAATAAAAATATGGCTTTTGAATTACCAAAATTGAATTACGCTTTAAACGCTTTAGAACCGCATATTGATGCTAAAACTATGGAGATCCACCATGGCAAGCATCACCAAGCTTATATCACCAATTTAAATGCTGCTATTGCAGGAACTGATGCTGAAAAATTAAGCATTGAAGAAATCTGCAAAAATATTTCTAAATATCCTGCTCCCGTTCGTAATAATGGTGGCGGACATTTTAACCATTCTTTATTTTGGAGTATTATGGCGCCGAACGCAGGTGGTGTTCCAACAAATGAAGTTGGTAAAGCTATTGTTGCTGAACTAGGTTCTTTCGATAATTTTAAAACTCAATTTTCGGATGCAGGCGCTAAACGTTTTGGTTCAGGTTGGGCATGGCTATGCGTAAAAGAAGGTAAACTTTGCGTTTGCTCAACACCAAATCAGGATAATCCTTTAATGGATGTGGCAGATTGTAAAGGCACTCCAATTTTAGGAATGGACGTTTGGGAACATGCGTATTACTTGAATTATCAGAACCGTAGACCGGATTACATGACTGCTTTTTACAACGTTATTAACTGGAATAAAGTGAACGAACTTTATTTAGCTGCTAAGTAGTTCGGCATCCCGATAGCTATCGGGACACTATGACAGATAACATTTGATTGTTTATTTATAAATCAAAGGGCTGACTAATCATCAGCCCTTTCTTTTTAATTTTGTTTAATGCGTCAGCTTTGTCTTTTCATATTTTTTCTATTGAGTTCATTTTCTGTTTTTTCCGAAAAACAGGAAATTTATTTTGTAGATAGCTGCGGAACAATTTTAGAAACTGAAGTTGTTGAAATAAACCGATCAGAGTTTTTAGATAAAAAGCCTAACCCGATCATAAAATTTCTTTCCAAAAAAAAAATAAAGAATAAAAAAATTGTCGCGGCAATATTGGCATTTCCCTTTCCTTTTGGGATAGTAGGTTTGCACCGAATTTAT
>JAYTSW010000211.1:0-6817 GCA_043745425.1 Sphingobacteriaceae bacterium
TTAATGGACCACAAGTTCACGAATTTCAAAAAAATTTAGAGGAATATCTAGATGTAAAACACGTTATCCCGTGTGCAAATGGAACTGATGCCTTGCAAATAGCAATGATGGCTTTGGATTTAAAACCAGGCGATGAAGTGATTACAGCCAGTTTTACTTATGTAGCAACAGCTGAAGTTATTGGTTTATTAGGATTAGAACCTGTATTAGTGGATGTTTATCCTGATACATTTGATATTAATATTGAAGCCATAGAAAAAGCAATCACACCAAAAACAAAAGCAATTGTGCCTGTACATTTATTTGGTCAGTGTGCCGATATGGAACGCATCATGGCAGTTGCAAAAAAACATAATTTATTTGTGATTGAAGATGTGGCGCAGGCCATTGGTGCCGATTATACTTTCAGCGATGGAAGAAAAGTAAAAGCTGGTTGTATTGGAACAATTGGTTGTACTTCATTTTTCCCAAGTAAAAATTTAGGTTGTTATGGTGATGGTGGTGCGATGTATACCAATGATGATACATTAGCCGCTAAAATGAAAATGATAGCGCATCACGGACAAAGTGTACAATACGTACATGATGTTTTAGGCGTGAATTCACGATTAGATACAATACAAGCTGCTGTCTTAAAAATTAAATTACAGCATTTGGATGAATATGCTGCAGCAAGAAATAAAGTGGCTGCGTATTACGATAAGGCCTTCGCTAATCATTCAAAATTAAAAACGCCTAAACGTGTAAAAAATTCAACCCATGTTTTTCATCAATACAC
This sequence comes from Sphingobacteriaceae bacterium, assembly GCA_043745425.1. Classification (GTDB taxonomy): domain Bacteria; phylum Bacteroidota; class Bacteroidia; order B-17B0; family Aurantibacillaceae; genus JAHEYG01. Next base: position 779 of record JAYTSW010000211.1, read on the forward strand.
TTTACAATTAAATGGTGTTGAGAGAACAGCGTTACGAGAATTTTTAAGTAATAAGGGAATTCCCGCAATGATTTATTACCCAATTCCATTGCACATGCAAAAGGCTTATAAAGATGATAAATACAAAGCAGGAGATTTTCCGGTAACAGAAAAATTATGCGCCAGTGTTTTATCATTACCAATGCATACAGAGTTGGACGAAGAAACTTTGAAATACATATCGGATTCTGTTTTGGAATTCTGTAAATGAACAATGTGACAATTCGGCAATTAGACAATTCGATAATGAAAAATAATAATGATAATCCGATTTTGAAGTTAACTTTCGAGTTTTCATTGGAGATTATGGAATTTGTTGAGGGTTTAGAAGAAAAAAGAAAATATGTTGTTGCAAATCAATTGTTGAAATCGGGCACATCTGTTGGAGCTAATGTAAGGGAGGCGCAAAATGCAGAAAGTAAAGCTGATTTTATTCATAAAATGAAAATTGCTGCAAAAGAAGCAGATGAAACGCAATACTGGTTAGAGTTATGCGCAGCTTCAAAAAATTATCCAGGCAATAAACAGCTTGAGGAGAAGATATTTGTAATCATTAAAATCCTTTCTAAAATTGTCGGATCTTCAAAAAATAGAGCTAAAATTGTCGAATTGTCGAATTAACTAATTATCGAATTAATCATATGAAAATTGCAATTGTAGGTACGGGATATGTAGGTTTAGTAACAGGAACATGTTTTTCTGAAGTAGGTGTTGATGTTACTTGTGTTGACATAGACCAAAAGAAAATCGATAACCTGAATAAAGGTGTACTTCCTATTTACGAACCGGGATTGGAAGAAATGGTTATTCGTAATTCACATAAACACCGTTTGCATTTTTCTACTTCGTTAAAAGATAGTATAAAAGATGTTGAAGTTGTCTTTATCGCAGTAGGAACTCCTCCTGATGAAGACGGCTCAGCCGATTTAAAATATGTATTAAGTGTTGCTTCTTCTATTGGAGAACATATGACGCATCCTTTAGTTGTTGTTACAAAATCTACTGTGCCAGTAACAACTGCGGAAAAAGTAAGAGGTGCTTTACAATCAGCATTAGATAAACGTGGTGCGAAAATAGATTTTTACGTAGCTTCTAATCCTGAATTTTTAAAAGAAGGTGCAGCTATTGAAGATTTCATGAAACCTGATAGAATTGTAGTTGGAACTGACCGACATGAAGCTGAAGAAATAATGAGAAAATTATACAAACCATTTTTAATGAACGGACATCCAATTATTTTTATGGACATTCCTTCAGCAGAAATGACAAAGTATGCAGCAAATGCTATGTTAGCTACAAAAATTAGTTTCATGAATGATGTTGCTAATTTGTGTGAGATAATGGGTGCCGATGTAAACATGGTTCGTAAAGGAATTGGAAGCGATACTCGCATCGGACAAAAATTTATTTACCCTGGTGTTGGTTATGGTGGAAGCTGTTTTCCAAAAGATGTAAAAGCGTTAATTAAAACTGCAAAAGAAAGCGGTTATGATATGCGCATTTTAAACGCCGTAGAAAACGTAAACGAAAATCAGAAAGAAGTTTTATTCAATAAAGTAAAAACGCATTTTAAAGGTGATTTAAAAGGAAAGAAATTTGCTTTATGGGGATTATCCTTTAAACCAAAAACTGATGACATGCGCGAAGCTCCGTCATTGGTGATTATTGAAAAATTATTAAAAGCAGGCGCTTCTGTTATCGCTTACGATCCGGTTGCTATGCACGAAGCGCATCGTATTTTAGGTGATACCATTGCTTACACGGATGAATTAAATGATTCGTTAAACGGAGCAGATGCTTTATTGGTAATTACAGAGTGGCCTGAATTCCGAGTTCCTGATTTTGATGAATTAGGAAAACGTTTAAAAAGTAAAGTATTGTTCGACGGAAGAAATATTTTCGACCCTGTTGAAATGAAAAAAATGGGTTACAGTTATTATTGCATCGGCGTAAAAACAAATTAAACAATGTGGCAATTTGACAATTAGTCAATTTGACAATGAAAAATAAAAGAAATTAGTATGAAAAGAGTACTTATAACTGGAGCAGCAGGATTTTTGGGAAGCCATTTATGCGACCGCTTTATAAAAGAAGGCATGCGTGTTGTTGCTATGGATAATTTAATCACGGGCGATTTAAAAAACATTGAACACCTTTTTAAATTAGAACAGTTTGAATTTTATCATAATGATGTAAGTAAATTCATTCATGTTCCAGGCGAAATAGATTATATTATGCATTTCGCTTCGCCTGCTAGTCCGATTGATTATTTAAAAATCCCTATCCAAACATTAAAAGTTTCTTCATTGGGAACTCACAATGTTTTAGGATTAGCCCGTGTAAAAAAAGCAAGAGTATTAGTTGCTTCTACCAGTGAAGTTTATGGCGATCCACATGTACACCCACAACCTGAAGAATATTGGGGACATGTTAATACAGTTGGCCCGCGTGGTTGTTACGATGAAGCAAAACGTTTCATGGAAGCAATGACTATGGCTTATCATAACGTACATAGTGTAGAAACAAGAATTGTAAGGATATTTAATACCTACGGACCAAGAATGCGACTGAATGATGGCCGTGTGTTACCAGCATTTATCGGACAAGCATTACGCGGAGAAGATTTAACTATGTTTGGTGATGGCTCGCAAACAAGAAGTTTTTGTTATGTGAGTGATTTAGTAGATGGCATTTACCGTTTGCTAATGAGCGATTATCATTTACCTGTTAACATTGGAAACCCAAGCGAAATTTCTATAAAAGAATTTGGTGAAGAGATTTTGAAACTAACTGGTGCAAAACAAAAGTTAATTTCATTAGAGTTACCAAAAGACGATCCTAAACAACGTCAGCCTGATATTACAAAAGCAAAAGCCATTTTAGGTTGGGAGCCGAAAGTAAATAGAGCGGAAGGTTTAAAAATCACTTACGATTATTTTAAATCTTTACCTAAAGACGAGCTATCGAAAACCGAACACAGACAATTCAGTTAGTGAGAAATTATGCGATTATAATTTTAGCATTTGTATTTTTAAATGTAAATGCTCAGGTTAAAGACTCTAAATTCAAATACAGCGTGGCTTTATTGGAAGGGAAATGGTTTGTTGTAGCTACAAATTTTCCTATGTGGCTCGAAGCAAAAAACACTGAGCCGAATTTTAACTACACTAATTTTAGAGAGAAAAAAGGCAAATTAGTTTTTGATGATTGTGTGCTGTATTCAAAAAACAAATCTCCAAAAAAAATTAAGGGTAAAGACAAGCAAAAAAATAATGAAGAATTAAAATTTAGCTGGAGAGGGAAAGGTTTGCTTGCTTTATTTAAAAGTAATTGGCGAGTTATAGCAAGTGATAAAGAAGGAAGATGGATTGCTATTTATTCTACAAAAACTTTAGTGAGTCCTGAAGGTGTAGATATTATTGCAAGAAAAAAAGATTTATCGGAGCATGAGATAAAAGCAATAATTGCTCATTTAGAAAAATCATACATTAAAAAACCAATTGAAATACTAAAGTGACCTATCACTACGATATAATTGTAAAAGGAAAAGTGCAAGGAGTAGCGTTCAGATTTTCTACTCATCACAAAGCCATAAAACTCGGTTTAACCGGTCTTGTAAAGAACATGCCTGATAATTCTGTATTTATTGAAGCTGAAGGGGACGAGGACGCTATAAATAAACTGATAGAATGGTGTTATTACGGTCCGCCTAAAGCAAAAGTTACAGAGGTAAATGCTGTCGAAAGTGAAGTGAAAGGCTACAAGACCTTCGAATTAAAACGCCTTTAATTATTAAACATCGCCTGTTTAATAGTTTAATTTTCCCCACAATAAACACTTTCTTAGTAGCGTAACTTTGGGTAATGAATTTCGATTACTTTAACTGGATAATTTTACCACTACTCATTTTTGTATCACGCTTAGCTGATGTTTCTTTAGCAACGCTTCGGCATATTTTTGTTTCAAAAGGATATAAAACGCTTGTTCCAATACTTGGATTTTTTGAAGTGCTGATTTGGCTTGTTGCTATTCGTCAGGTTTTTAATAATGTAAATAATTTTGCTTGTTACTTCGCTTGGGCGGGTGGATTTAGTGCTGGAACATATTTAGGAATGTATATTGAAGAAAAATTGGCACTTGGCATGCAAATCATTCGCATAATTACCAATGATGATACCGATGGTTTAGTAGAAGCCTTTAAAAAATGTAATCAAGGTATTACAATTGTAAACGGACAAGGCGCAATGGGCCCGGTAAAAATAATTTTCACTGTAGTAAAACGAACTAACAAACCCGAAATAATAAAATTAATTGAAGCGCATGCAACGAATGCATTTTATTCGGTGGAAGAAATTAAAAATTCGGAACATGGTGTTTTCAGAAACACTAAAGATACTTCAGCATTAAAACGAATATTGTCTTTATCTAAATAAAGTTATTTGCCCGGTACGCGGTGTTTTTTTTCCGGTGTTTTTCTCAACAGTTTCTATACGGTAAATGTAAATGTCATCCGGACATAAATTCCCTTTATAACGACCGTCCCATTTTGCGTTTACATTATTACTGGTGAAAACAGTGTTATCCCATCTATCTTCAATGGTTAAACTGTAATAACTGTATTCGCATGAAAGTTGAGGAGAAAAATAATCATTTTTTCCATCTTCATTTGGCGTGAAACTGTTTGGAACGAAAATTTCGCAATCGCAGGCTTTTAGTTTTACGTATACACTGTCAACAGTAACGCCACAGGTTTTACTTTCTGTTTTAACCCAATAGGTGCCTTCTTTATGAGGGATGATGCTGTTAGCAGTTGAACCATTATTCCAAACAATTTTACTTCCCGTAGCTGGTTTAATGCTTAATACTTTATTATCATCACTCATACAAAAAGTAACTTCATTGCCAAAACTGGGCGTCGAGGCTTTATAGAAATTAATTGTGAAAACTTGAGTTACCGAGCATCCTTTATTACTTATTTTAACAGAAAATTTACCAGGCGTTTCTATCCGTATTCGAGGTGTGGTTTCATCGGTGCTCCATAAATAAGTATAATTAGTGTTTTTTATTCCTATAAGTGCGCTGCTACTGTTACAAATTAAAGTATCGTTAAATTTTAATTTTGGTTTTTCGTAATATTTTACAAAGCAACTATCAGTATAAATAGTATTATTGCTATTAATTTTTAAATAATATTTTCCTTCTTCACGCGCTGGTAAGATTTTGTAATTATCTTTTATGGCAGTTGGTGTACGCCAGTGATATGAAGCCGTTTTTGCAAACGAATTACTTTTCCCCTCTAAAAAAGCGGTATCGCCTCGGCAAATGCCAATTGTATCAGGCAATAAATTAAGCTGTGCTTTACCGTAAAACGAAAAGAGAATTAGTAAATATGTAAAAATATTTTTCAGTTTATAGTTCTAAAGTAATAGTGATAATAGTGCCGTGATCTTTTGGATTTAAAGTGCTTTTGTCTTCCATCTTCACCTCTTGTTTCTTATTGTAAAGTTTGGAGTTCAATTCTAATATATTCGAAATCGTTGATGTTCCTAATGATTTATGGCTGCTCTTAGCGTGTTCTTTAGCTTTAATTAAACCAATACCGTCATCCTGAATCGTAATGAGTAACTCGTTATTTTTAGTCTTCTTGAAACTTATGGTAAGCGTGCCGTGTTCGTGCTTTGGTAAAATACCATGTATGATTGAGTTTTCCGCATGAGGCTGAATAATCATATTGGGAATAGAAATCTCATCAATATTAATTCCATTTTCCACTTCAATTTTAAAATCGAATTTATTTTTAAAACGCTCTTTTTCTAAATCCAAGTAATAATTTAAACGCGCTACTTCATCACGCAAGGTGATTTGACTTTGCGCCGCTTTTTCAATAATCATTCGAATTAAACGCGAAAATTTTGCCAAGTATTCACTCGCCATTAAACTATTATTAGTGTTAATATAGTTTTGAATGGAGGTTAAGGAATTAAATATAAAATGCGGACT
>JAYTSW010000212.1:0-6768 GCA_043745425.1 Sphingobacteriaceae bacterium
CATTAACGATTATATTTCACTTGATTCAGAATTTTATGCTGCGCGGTTTATTTCTAAACTTATCAATCGAGTTGACCAATTAATTGAATTTCCTGAATCCGGACGAATTGTTCCCGAAAAAAACGAAATTGAGATCAGGGAATTAATAGAGGGTAATTACCGCATTTTTTACAGGCTTCGAAAAGAAAAAATCACAATTCTTAGAATTCATAATTCTGCCAGGAAAATCAAATAGACTTGTAGATTCATTTGTCATCAAAGTATCATCAAACACCTTAATACCTTCTTTTAGTCAGTTTTTATTCCCATTCTTTATGCTAATTTTGTTACACAATTTTCGCTATGAAAAAGTCCTTATTTATTCTCATTTTCATCCTCACTTTCAACTTTGTTGAATCTCAGGAAAAACATCTTAAAAATTTAAAGCAATTAACTTACGGTGGCGATAATGCTGAAGCTTATTTTTCACCGAACGGAAAAATGGCTTCGTTTCAAAGCAACAACAAAGCCTGGGGCTTACAATGCGATCAGATTTTTGCTTTAGATATTACAAAAGCTTTAAAGGATACCACCTACAAACCACCAATGATTAGCACCGGTAAAGGCCGCACTACTTGTAGTTATTATATGCCCGATGGAAAACAAATTTTGTACGCCTCCACTCATAAAGGAAATGATTCTTGTCCGCCTACCCCCTATATAAAAGGGAAATATTTATGGGCTGTGTACAAAGACTTCGATATTTTTATTGCCGATGCAAAAGGAAAAATTGTAAAACAATTAACGGATGCTAATGGATACGACGCAGAAGCAACAATTTCTCCTAAAGGTGATAAAATTGTTTTCACGAGTATAAGAAGTGGTGATTTAGAATTATGGACGATGGATATTGACGGCAAAAATCAAAAACAAATTACAAATGGTTTAGGTTATGATGGTGGTGCTTTCTTTTCTCCTGATGGAAAACGATTAGTGTTTCGTGCCAGCCGACCAAAGACAGAAGAAGAAATAAAAGAATACAAAGATTTGCTAGCACAAAATTTAGTAGCGCCCACCAATATGGAAATTTATACTTGTAATGTTGACGGCAGCGATTTAAAACAAGTCACCACATTAGGAAAAGCAAATTGGGCACCATACTTTTTACCAGGCGGCAAGAAAATTATTTTTTCAAGCAATCATCATAGTCAAAAAGGTTACGACTTTCAATTATTTGTAGTAAATGATGACGGCACAGGATTAGAACGGATTACAAACGAAAGTATGTTCAATGCTTTCCCTATGTTTTCACCTGATGGTAAAAAATTAATTTTTTCTTCAAACCGAAATAATCATGGTACTCGCGATACAAATTTATTTATTGCTGATTGGACCGACTAATATTAGACACCCAGATTCGTATATTCGTATTCGCAGATACACACAGATTCGTATATTCGTTAAAATTCGTATTCGTAGATGCAAGAAGAAGTTATATTAGTAAACGAAGCTGACAAACAAATTGGTGTGATGGAAAAACAGGAAGCCCATGAAAAAGGTTTACTCCATCGCGCATTTTCTGTTTTTATATTTAATGATAAAGGCGAAATGCTTTTACAACAACGTGCCATGGATAAATATCATAGTGGTGGCCTTTGGACTAATGCTTGTTGCTCTCATCCTCGTCCTGGTGAAGGCACTTTGCGTGCTGCACAGCGACGTTTAAAGGAAGAAATGGGTATTGAAACCGAACTTACCTTCAAATCTTCCTTCACCTATAAAACAGCTTTCGATAACGGTTTAACTGAGCACGAATTCGATCACATTTTTACAGGGATATATAATGATGTGCCAAAAATAAATCCAAATGAAGTTCATAGTTTCTGCTGGAAAAGCGTGGAGAGTACTAAAAACTCAGTAAAAACCATGCCCGGTATTTACACCTCCTGGTTTAAAATAGCCCTCGAAAAGGTATTCTAACACCGTTATTCACAAGTTTAAAGGCTTAAGTGCGAATATCTTAATTCAAATTTAGTTTTGAGAATTCTTTAAAAATACTATATTTGTTAAGTAAAACATTCAAATCATGAAAAGAATATTAGTTATTGTATTGTTTATAATAGCCATAGCTTTAACCTATGTGTCGCTTAGCCCCAACAATACATCCTTATTGTTATTGTGTGTGCCACTTGTATTAGTGTTTTTCGGAATGCTAATGGCTTTTTTCCTCATTGCCTGGAATTCGGGTGAAAATTTTAAAGAGCGTTTTAAAAATGGTTTAAATCTGGGCTTGATGTTATCTGCCAGTTTTTACATTTTAGGTTACGTTTTTGTTATTGTTGAATCATTAATCCGTTAATGTTATGAAAATATTATCACTTATTGCCGTTGCATTTTTCTGTATAGTCGTGTTTTTTGTAGGAGGCTTTTCACTTAGTGAAGGATATAATCCTGTAAAACCGGAAGCTGGCACAAAATTTAGTGCAAATTATTCAGAAGATAATTTTAATAAAATAACTGTGGGCATGGATTCAACCGAAGTCCTAAAACTAATTGGTGAGCCTATGGGGAAATTACCAAATTATGCTGCCTTTAAACCTTTGTGGTGCTATAGTGCTGATAAGAAAAATTCGCACAGCGATTTTGCCTGGTTAAAACGCGCTATTTATTTTGGACGTAATGGTAAAGTTCGTGAAGTTCAGAAATCAGTTAAATACGAATAAGATTAACATTTAAACAAATTAAAAAGCCTCACAATTTGCGAGGTTTTTTTAATGTTTTAATTTCTAGAAAGTGTTTTAATTCTTTCGCGCGTTATTCCCAATTTCACAAAATATTGAGCAACGTGTTCCTTAACGGTTGAGGCATGTTTATTATGCTTCTTATCCTCTTCTGCATCACCAATATGTTCGCGCACATTTATAACCTGAATTTTATCAACCCCATTACTATCAATGTAATTTTTAAGAAGCTGTTTATCGTACTCCAAAACATCATCCTCATAAGCATTGTATCTCACATAAACACTATCTGTTTTATCAGGATTTGATTTAGAAAAACTAACAATAATATATCGCTCTTCCTGCTGCGCCTTAAATTTGTATTTCAAAGAGTCTGGCTTTTCTTGAGCTTGAACATCTTCGGTAGAACTATTTTCAGGTACAATAATTCCTTTTTCCCTTAATCGTTTGTTTTTAGCACGCTGACGTTTTTTCTTTCTTAAGGAAGCATTGGCTTTCCTTTGTTTTTTCATTCCGCTGGTATTTATACTTGGCAGTTTTAATTCGCTGGCAATACAACTCCAACGGAAGCAAATGAAAGGGAATTTATCGTGTATCGCACAAGAACCCAGAAGAAGGAGTGCAAGGAAAAATATTACTATTTTTTTTAGCAATTCAATTCAAGAGCAGGATTTCCCACAACAATCTCAGGATAATCAGTCCCGCTATATTGGAGTACTAAAATATAATTCCCTGGTACAATTGTGCCTTGCTCTGACTTAAATACGACGTAATCGAAAGAAAGTTGCACGATGATAAAGCGAAACTTATGGTGATTAAGTTTTCGTTCAGCAATTATAGTAGTCTTCTCTTCCCTACTCACTTCCAATAAAAATTGGGTCTTTGGTTTTACCTTGTGTTGTAAATAATAATCAACCGCAATTAATTGTTTAAGAATAGTATCCTGAGGATAAAATTCGGAGGCAAATCCGTCCAATATTTCATAAATATCGTTTAAAGTATACTTATGATATTCTCTTTTCATTCCAAAATAAGTTCCAAGGCCTTCCAGAAAATCAAATATGCTATACTTAGCAGTCACATACTTTAAAGTATTTACAGCGCGGGGTTTATTCCAATATATTTCAAGAGCGTGCTCTAATTTTATAATGCGCGCTAATTCTTCTTCCGATAAATAATTACTTCTTATAATTTGATACGGAGCCATTTTATCAAACACAAATCCATATTGCTCATAACGCTCACGAACAGGGGTTCCTTTTAGAAATTTAAGGAAACCTAATTGTAATTCAGGGGCGAATAATTTAAATACTTCTTCAAAACTAAATTTAATATCGGCCCAATAATCTAAAGGCAGACCAACAATTAAATCCAAATGCATTTCAATTTTAAATGAGAGTTGTTGAATGATATCTTTTGTTTTTTCGAAACTTTGTTTACGGCTCATTTCCAGATTTGCTTTTTGATTTACGGTTTGTATACCAATTTCAAAACGGAATAAACCAACAGGTACTTTTTCATTAATAAATTTAATAATATCAGGATGTAAAATATCAGCCGTAATTTCAAACTGAAAAACATTTCCAGGCTTATGATTGTCTAAAATAAAATTAAAAATTTCAAGCGTAAAATCTTTTTTAATATTAAATGTTCTGTCAAGAAATTTTACTACCCTACCATGTTCCATTAAATACAATAAAGTTGCTTTAATATTCTCCATTGGCAAATAGCGTACTTTATTATCTAAACTCGCTAAACAGAACTCACATTTATACGGACAACCACGTGATGTTTCAATATACAAAACACGATTGGCTAATGTTGCAGGATCGTCGCTAACATAAGGCATTATATTGGCGAGCTCCTTTATATCAAACGAAATGTTTTTGGGTGTATGAACTACTAGACCATTTTCTTTTCTAACAAGGTTTGAAACATTTTCTACTAATGGAAACTGTTCTAAAAATTCTTTAAAAGGAATTTCGCCTTCACCTGCAATAATATAATCCACTTCAGGAATAGAAATAACATCGTTCCAATCGTAACTTACTTCCGGACCGCCCAATAAAATTTTTGTATTTGGATTTAGAATCTTTATTTTTTTAATCACTTCTAAAGTTTGTGTAATATTCCATATATAACAACTGAAAGCTACTACGTCAAAATTCTTACAAAAGCCGGCCACATCATCCTTATCCTCTTTAATAGTAAACTCCTTCCATTCCAAACCTTCTTTGTCACGATTTAACTCGTACAAAATCCGAATAGCCAGATTGACGTGGATGTATTTAGCGTTTAATGTGGTTAGCAGTACTTTCATTGGGATAATTATGCTAAAGATACTAAAATATTTACTACTTTAGTTTATTAAACAGCCTCCGTTTCCAATCAAAAAAATATGAAAAAAATTATAATACTGGTTTTATTTTGTAACCAATTATTTGCGGGCGGACCAACAACAACTGTAGAGTTTATTAAAATTGATCAGTTCGGTTATAAACCCAATGATGAGAAAGTAGCTGTTATTGCAAACCCGATTACAGGTTATAATAATGCTGTTCCATTTACACCAGGCACAACCTATCAGGTACGGGATTGGGCAACAAATGCTGTTGTTTTTACAGGGACACTTAGCGCTTGGAATACAGGCAGCACACAAACACAATCAGGAGATAAAGTTTGGCATTTTACTTTTACCACTTTCACAACAACGGGCTCATATTATATTTTTGATGTTACCAATAACGTTGGTTCTTACCGCTTCGAAATAAATAATTGTGTTTACAATGATGTATTAAAGTCGGCAGTTCGCATGTTTTATTATCAGCGTTGTGGTATGGGTAAAGCTTTTCCTTACGCCGATACAGGTTATGTGGATGGCTCTTGTCATTTAGGAACGCAACAGGATTTGGATTGCAGATTATACAGCAACACAAATATTTCCACTTCCAAAAATTTATCAGGTGGTTGGCACGATGCCGGTGATTATAATAAATATGTAAACTTCGCCTATCCGGCTCTTGTCGATTTATTATTGGCTTACGAAAAATATCCAGCAATATGGACTGATAATTTTAATATTCCCGAATCAGGAAATGGTATTCCTGATTTATTGGATGAAGCAAAATACGAATTGGACTGGTTAATTAAAATGCAAGGAACGGATAGTTCTCTATTAAGTGTTATGGGTGTTATCCCCGGAAATCCATCCTTCAGTCCAAACTCTGCCGATAATATTGTTCGACGTTACGGTCCGCCCACTACGGCAGCCAGTTTAACTGGAGCAAATGTTTTTGCATTGGCAGCTATTCAGTTTGCAGCTATCGGACAAACAACTTATGCCGCTAATTTACAAGCGCGAGCCATTAAAGCTTATGCTTGGGCAATGGATCATCCCAATATTATTTTCAATAATGCAGGCGTTTTAGCAGCGGGAGAACAACAAACAGCAGCTTACGAAACCGATATGCGGAAAATTACGGCAGCCGCATATTTATATGCATTAACCGGAAACACAAGCTATCGTACTTATTTTGATGCCAATTATATCAATGCACAATTAATTATGTGGAGTTATGCCTACCCCTTTCAAGGACCTGAACAAGATGGATTATTATATTATACAAAAATTCCGGGAGCAACTGCAAGTGTACGTACTGCAATTTTAAATGCGTACAGCAATAGTATGCAAACTAATAACGCAGATAATTTACCGGCTTACACTAATAAGACGGATGCCTATAGAGCTTGGATAAGTAATGGAAATTATACTTGGAATAGCAATCAAACCAAATCGCGACAAGGCAATATGTTTTTAGCAATGAATGATTATACTTTAAATGCGGTGAATGCAACTAATTATACAAATGCAGCTTCAGGTTTTGTTCATTATATGCACGGTGTTAATCCAAACACAAAAGTGTATTTAAGTAATATGAAAAAATTAGGTGCCGAAAATTATGTGAAACAATTTTATCACAGTTGGTTCAGAGATGGAAGTACTCTATGGGATGAAAATGGTGTTTCTACTTACGGACCAGCTCCGGGT
>JAYTSW010000213.1:0-1856 GCA_043745425.1 Sphingobacteriaceae bacterium
TTTTTGTAAAATAAAAATGAATTTAAAGTTTTTATTAAATATCTTTTTGAAAAAAATGAATCCTGTTAGTATGTTTGGGCTATTAAATAATCAATTAGGGAAAGTTGAGTATTTATTAAGAGCACCACACGAATTGGCAGGAGAGAATCATATTTCTTTCCTGCCTTTTTATTTTACGAAAATTTTGAGGTTAATGTTTGAATATAATTGATTTTTGGGCCGAAAAAATGGTTGGCTTATACGGGAAGAGCAACCTTTTTCACATTTCGCCTTTCAGTGAAAACCTTTACAAAAACGCATGAATAAATTATCTGGCAGCAGACATCATTTTACATTGATGAAATTGTCCATTGTTGTTTTCAACATTTAATTGATAAACATAATCACCAGTCGCTAAATTTAAGTCAACCATATTTAATTCTATTTTTTGATCACCGGCAGCCATATTGTTATGCACGATTTCTTTCACTTTTCTACCAGTCAAATCATAAAGTTCTAATCTTACATCAGCGCTATTAGTAAGGTTAAATGGAATTGTAGTAGAACCAACATAAGGATTTGGATAATTTTGTCCGAGTTTAAATTGGCCACCTGTTTCAGGAGCAAGATTTAATAGTCCTGTTGAAATTGCATTGATTCCGACTTCAAGAAAAGAATCATAACCATTTACTGGGTCGCCAGAAAGAGTGGCTAATTGCAAAGCATAACCATCAGAAAACACATTATCAGTTGCAAAAGTTATTGGATCAGGACCATACGTTGAGTACGGAGCATTAGAAGTGTAAAGAGCATTTTTTTCAGCTACAGGGAATGTTAACTGGGAAGTAACTTGTAGAACAGAACTCAAAAATATTTGAAAATGAATATGAGAAATACGACCACTGTACCAGCCGGGAAATAATGTAATGAAATCTACTTCACCTAAAGCATTTGTCATTTGAATGCCGCGACACCAAGTAGCGCCAGCATAATTATGAGAGCCTTGTTGGCCGTTTGTTGTATAACCAGAATAATATCCATTGGCATTGCAGTGCCAAATATCAACACGTGCATTTTGAATTGGCAAACAGTCGCTAGTAGAAATGATTCTCAATTTTACTCTTGTTTCTACACCAACTTCTGATTCACGAATATCCTGTCGAAACATCGCAGCGTTTCCACTCAGATTTAAAGGGTAAGGTCCTGCAGTTTCAGAGGGAACCAATGCACAGCTCGCAGTAGCTTTACTTCCATTGATTCCATCTTTAGCTGCTGCACGCAGTTTCCCGAAAGGCAGAAGAGTAGCAAATCCTGCTAACCCAGCCGTTTTTAAAAAATCTTTTCTTTCCATTAGAATTTTTTTTAGTGATTATCGGAATGAGATATTTATCCTTTAAAACAATTTATTATTTTAAGTTTTAATTTTATTTTTAATACCTAATCTTCTTCATCAAGTATTAAATCGTTGCCAAATTTATAATTTAAAATTGCTGATTTTAATACTTGCGTAAAAGAGTACAATTTAATCGATAAAAAAAGCCAAAGATGAATTTTTAGAGCGAAAAAATTCAGAATCGGAATTGAACCACAGAAAGTAGTTTAACTTTTCTCGTGTCAATTTTGATAACAAAATACAATCAATTTTAAAAAAGCGATTCAGTAATTCATTACAAAAAACTATTGAATCACTAATTTCTTCACTTCAAAAGTTGCATCATGAGAATTAGAGAAGCGGACAAGATAAATTCCACGATTCAAAATTGGAAGATTTAGATTAATAGGAAAGCCATCAATGCTTTGAGTGAATTGTACTTTTCCAAGAACATCGACAATTTCAACACTACATGATTTAGTTTTCGAAGATAAAATTGTTACAC
>JAYTSW010000214.1:0-6757 GCA_043745425.1 Sphingobacteriaceae bacterium
CTACTCCCGGTGGAAGTAGCGGAATAAGAACAACGAATATGACCAGTAGTTCTCCTGTTCTCCCCAATCCTGGTGGCGTTGTCTCTGTAAATGCCGCAGGAGATTTTATTTATGTGCAGGCATCATCATCTGGTGGCGCACTTGGCGGAATATGTGGAAGTGGTGCTAATCCTTTGGCTACAAATTGGGCAATTCCTTTAAATAATAAGAATTTTATTTTTCACGATAACGGTATAGGGTCAGGACCTACGAATATTAATAATGTTGGGATTGGTTTTCCGCCAGCTATTTGTACTCCTCTAGCGAAATTACATGTTAACCAAGCTTCCGGTTCAACAATTGGTTCTATTGGAATATTTGTTAATAATTCAGATGCTCCGCCAACTTCTTTAGGCAATCCTGTTATAGGTATCAAAGCTATTGCAAGTAGTCCGGCAATAGGTTGTTATAAAGTTGGTGGGTGGTTTGAAGCGGCTAACGGTAGTAATTGTGGTGGTTCACCAAGTCAGTTAGCTATTGTAGTTCCCTCAAATGCTGGTGTAGTTAGCTTCGGATATTCTCCTCCTTCATTTTCTGGTATAATGTTAGATGTTAATGGTGTTGTTAAGGCCGTGGGTGGGTTCATTACTTCAGATATTTCCTTAAAAAACACTGTTACTACTTTGCCGAATTCACTTAATCTTATTAAAAGACTTAGACCTGTAACTTTTAATTGGAACACTGTGAATGATCCTTTTATGGCTGGTATTCATGCAGGATTCATCGCTCAGGAAGTAGATACAATAATCCCTCAAGTTGTTCGGACAGAATCCAGCGGAATTAAAAGTATAGCTTATACCGAATTGATTCCTTATATAGTTTCGGCAATGCAATCACAACAGAAAACAATTGATAGCTTAAGAACACAAATCGCTGCTTTAACTTCATCAGTTACTTCTTGTTGTTCAAGTTCGGCTGTTCGCGCAACAACTCCTGCCGAGCAAAATCAGTTATCGGTAAATTTAAGTGATAAGGATGCTATTGTTTTAAATCAAAGCGTTCCAAATCCTTTCGCAGAGCAAACAACAATAACTTATAATGTTCCCGAAAAGTATGGTTATGCGCAAATGATATTCAGTACAATTGATGGGCGTATTTTAAAAACCATTGATATTACCAAAAAAGGTAAAGGTACTATCACCGTTTACAGTAACGATCTAAGTAGCGGTATGTACACCTACTCACTTATTGTTGACGGAAAAACTTTTGATACCAAGAAAATGGTGAAGACCGAATAAAAATTATTTTATTTAGTTTGATTTAAAAGGAGCTGCGATTTGGCTCCTTTTTTATTTATCTCTGGTAACATTAAACTCATTATGCCGCCTGTCTACTTCTGCATATGAAAAGGAACAAGGCTTCGATTTTGGTTTTTTAAACTCAGGTATTTACTTTTTTAAGGCGACTTTTGTTGACGGAAAAACTATTAATTTGAAATTAATAAAGGAGTAAGTAAGAATTACTACAATATAAAATTATCGTATTTTACGATAAAGTCTAGCTGTTTTATTCACCCGGTAAGGAATTAGAAGTAGCACCTATAAGTCAAGCTCAGACGAATTTGAGATTGCTTAATATTTACTTAGATCATTTATTATTCGCTCCAAAGCAGGTAAAAAATGGAGGCTGGAAAAAGCTGACCAAGAGTAGAAGAGTTTTTAGGGTATTTTACGCTAAAACTGTTTTAATTCCATGAAAGACTTTAATTTTCTGATGCGGTTGAAATCTTCTATGAAGTTCGATAATTTCAACCCACAGGCTACCAAAGCGGCATAATCAAGATTCAAACTTGGTATGCCGCATTTTTTTTGCCCCAAATCGTCCTGTTTAGTTAAGGTGACTAATTTATTAGGGCAAATAGTTTTAACTGAATTGATACCTCAAGAAAAAACACAAATCGATATTAGAAATCTTGATAACGGAATTCACTTTATTAAAGTTTATAATAACAACAGCAAACAAACAATTAAATTAATCAAGGAATAATTAATTAATTTTGATAAGTAAAAAAAACCTGGTTCATCAGGTTTTTTTTATTTGTAAATTACTGAAAATGTAATAATCTGAAAAAAAAATCAGCAACATTGAGCCAAGTTAAAAGGGGCGAAATCCATTTTTATAGAGTTTCGATCTTTCCCTTTGTCAGATTTTTTCTAAAGGAAGAACTAAGGCACGCCTATATTTCTTAAAACTTGTAGCCTCTTCTTATCAAAGCCTTAATGAATTAATTTTGAATAAACATTCAATAAAAATGCCGAAATCAGGAAGGTTTGCCTAACAACATCGTCAGCAGAAATGTTGGGCTTTTTTAATTTATAAGCGTTTCAACTCCTCAATCCATTAAGAAGTCATTATATTTCTTCTTAATATCCCATCTTTCATCTGTAAGATTTTTTGGCTTTCTGTCTTTTTTAACGGCGACATAAACACTCTCTTTACGGTAAGAAAATTAAAAGCATATGAAAAAGGCACAAAATTTAACCAAGAGCAGAAGTATATTAAAGAATGCTATAATAGTGACTGCTCTTTTTTCTGTAAACCTATTAAATGCGCAGAGCGCTTATAAATTTAGTACGGCAGGAGCTACAGGAAACATTGGTCCAACCCAAACACAATTGGATTCTTCGTATGCTTCAAGCAATTTATTTGGTAAAGTCGAATCAAACTACGGCATACAAACATTTACTGTTCCTGTGAGTGGTTTATATCACATTGAAGCAAGAGGTGCCCAAGGTGGTGGAGATGGAACTACAAAATTCGGAGGAAAAGGCGTGAGTATGCAAGGTGATTTTAATTTTGCTGCGGGCACTGTATTAAAAATATTGGTGGGTCATCAAGGCTCTTCGGGTTCCGGATGTTATGGCGGAGGCGGTGGAAGTTTTGTTACTGATATATTAAATACACCATTAATTATTGCAGGTGGTGGTGGTGGTGCGGGTGGAGTAATGGGAGGAAATGGTATTGATGCGTCAACAGGATTAAATGGAACGGCGGGAGTTGCCGGTGGTTCAGGAGGAACAAACGGTAGTGGCGGAACAGCAATAAATACCAATGCCGGATCAGGTGGCGGATTTTATTCTGACGGAACAGGTTCTTTTTATATGCCGCAATGTTCAACTAATGTTGGAAAATCTTTTTTAAATGGTTGTGAGGGCGGACAATTTGATTTTTGGTTACCCGGAGGATTTGGTGGTGGTGGAAGTGGATGGGATGGTAATGGAAATGGCGGCGGTGGTGGTGGATATTCGGGCGGTGGTACAAGTGGAAGTTCATTTTCTGCTGGCGGTGGAGCTGGTTCTTATAACAGTGGAACAAATCAACTAAATATTGCAGGCGCAAATACAGGCGATGGACAAATTATTATTACAGAAATTACAACAACCGGAATTACTGCATTAAATAACAACTATCAAATAAATTTATATCCAAATCCGTTCACAAATAAGATTACTGTTATTACGAATGGGGAGGAAAGAGCAACTTTACAAATTGTAAATGCTTTAGGTGCTGTTGTTCATTCTGAAAAAATGGTGAATAGTAAAACTGAAATTGATTTATCAGAACAGGCAAGCGGAATTTATTTTGTAAAAATCGGTTCTGTTACGAGGAGGGTTGTTAAAGAGTAAATTCAGTTGCGGGACTTTGAGCTCATCAGTAACTGCCATTCCCACCATGAATTTCGTGTATTAATTAATTTTCTATATATTAGCTCTACGAGATTCAACTGTATGCGAAAATTACTACTAGTATTTTTTTTATTCCTATTTTCATTTAACGATTTAACATCACAGGTAAGTTTACGGGTGTTTAACTATCGACCAACTGGTAAGGAGTATGGTTTTACTTTCAAGCCAATTTTTTCAGGCGAACTCGGCTTTACATTTCCTTTTGATGAAGATCATTGGGTAAGATTTAGTGCTTCAGTTACTTTTTTGAGAATGAAAACCCGTCTAGATACTTTTCCTGTATATGCTACTGTTTCGGGCGGAGGCGGAGCTTCTGTATTGCCCGGCCAACAAGTGTTTCAGAAGTATAATATCTTTAAAGCCTTTGCGGGGATAGATGTGGCAGTTGTAAATAAAGAAAAAATTAAATTTTATTTGGGTACTGATATCATTGCTGGTGGAACAGACGTGCAATACACATTAAAAGTTAATACCCTGTTGGATGAGGGTTATAGCGGAGGAGGTATTTTAATTGGTATACGCGGACGTTTGGGTTGCGATTTTATTATTAACGATGATTTTGTAGTTTTTGCCACAATAAACAGCAGTTATTTTATTATTTCTGAACCTGCCGCAAGAGGTTCGGCGAATGATTACGGAGTGGGTATCCGTTATATATTTATTCATAATTAAATTAGCACAATGAAAAAAATAATTTCAGCTCTGTTTATTTGTTTAATCACGCTTGTGCTTGGCTCTTGTGTGAAGGCTAAGAAAAATGTGCAAGATTATTTTGTGAAAGTAAAAACTGTTTCGGCAGTGGTGCAGAATGATGGTTCGGTTTTAGTAACGGCTGAAATTGAATCGGTGGGAGGAGCTCCTGTAGAGAATATCGGATTTAGTTGTGGTACTACTGAAAATCATAAGCTCACCACCCGACAAATGGATGGAAGTCTAAGTGGTTCTGTTTTTACAGCTGTGTACCAAAATTTGGCTGCCGATTCAACTTATTTTTTCAAAGCATTTGCAACTAACGCTTATGGTTATGTGCGTGGCGCTTCAGTCGCAGTGAGTGGCATTACCCCTGCGCCAGTGGTTCCAACTTGCACGTTTGTTTTGGGGTATATTGATTTAGGTGGCTTTGCACCTGATAATAATTTATCCTTTGGAAATTTAACACCCTCCTTTAATATTTATCAGGCTAACGGAAGCAGTTCCCAGGTAAATATGCAGGTTCGTTTTAACGGGATACCAAAAACGGGAATTTGGACTATTGATAATAATTATTCTCCGAGTTTAACCAAAGGTGTTTTTATTTCGTTCAATGTTGGTTTTATTTCGGGTTCGCTTAACTCGGGCGCTAATGTTTATGTAAATGAGATTAGTGTTGGAGTATTTGATGTTTACATTTGTAATGCTACTTGGACTTACGGTTCGACCACCTATAATGCAAAAAGTCATTTTCAAGTGGCTCTTTAGTTTTTATTTGGAATTATAAATCGTCGTGAAGTTATCTATTGTTCCCACGTATGAAAACAATCCGAACACACATGTTCCTTTGCGCCGAAGGAAAAGAAAGATCCCTTTTTACGAAACACATTGGTGCTCTCGCGTTTCGAACAAGAGAGAATATATTATTGCCCTTGAACAAATTACCCTTCGGCCAAGCTAGCTTACCCTGAGTATTTACGAAATAGAAGGCATTATTCAATAAATTATTATCTTGTGCCTAAAACCCCGAACATGAATAAAGGCTTCTGTATAGTACTATGTTTATTGCTTAATGTTGTCCTGCTCTCGCAAAACAAAGATGCAGTTGAGATTGATTCACTGTTACATGTAGCTGCCAATGCCAAACACGATACTACCCGCTATAATGCTTTTCTTATTGCTGGGAACATCTATCAGTATTCTGTTCCCGATAGCGCATTGTATTTTCATGATAAAGCAAAACAAATCGCTATCACTTTAAAAGATGAATTAAAACACGGCAGAGCGCTCATGGAAACCGGGCGCGATCAATATCTACTTGGCAATAGCGAAAAGGCTCTTGCTTTATATAACGAGGCGCTACAAGTAGCAGAGAAAGAATTACTGAAAGCAAAAACAAAAAGTAATATCTGTCGTAGTAAAATATTAAAAGGTGATGCGCTTAGTTATTTAGGCTCTTTTTACAAAAGTCAAAATAATTATCCTAAAGCGATAGAAGCACTTGAAGCTTGTCTAACGGTCGGCAGGGAGCTACAGGATACACTCAGGCAGGTGCGCATGCTCGGCACGCTCGGCATGGTATCATTCAACCTTTCTGAAAATGAAAAAGCTTTAAAGAGCCTGCAGGAAAGCGCAAGACTAGCAGAATTAATAAATAACAGGCCCAATCTTGCTGTGTTATACGGTAACATGGGACTCGTGTATAAAAGTTTAGGCGATAACGAGAAAGCATTGGCGCACCATAACAAAGCGTTGAAGATAGATGAGGAGGATGATAATACATTTGGTGTAACCAGGCATTTAGGAAATATCATTAGTATTTACCGAATGCAGGGTGATTTCGCGAAAGCATTGGAGGTTGCTTTCCGCGCTCTGAAACTGGCTGAACAGAAAAAAAACGTAAGTAACGAGGCCTACATTTTTGGTGACATTGCTATTATATACACCATGCAAAATCAGGTAGACAAAGCCATTTCTTTTTATTTAAAGGCCATTAAAAAACATGAGCAGGTTGGTAATTCTGAGGGAATAGCTACGCAGTATTTAAATCTTGGTATTGCCTACATGCAGCAAGGTCACGATGCCCGTTCTAAAAATATTACGTTGTCTGACAAAAAATATGATTTAGCTTTATTGTATTACGCAAAAGCAGATTCTTTATTTGTAGTCATGAACGACAAATCTTCGAGGGCAAATGTTCTAGCTAATTCTGCGATCATTTATGAAAAGCAAGGCCACCTGGATCAGGCCATCGACTGCATGTTAAAAGCTTTACAGATAGCTGAACAAACAGAGGATAAGCATGCCGAGGCAATAACATGCGGCAACCTCGGTTCATTTTA
>JAYTSW010000215.1:0-1849 GCA_043745425.1 Sphingobacteriaceae bacterium
CAATCGTTTTTAGTAACTCATCGTATTTCAGCAAGTTACAACGTTTTAATTCTTCTATTATCAAAGCACTCACATTGACAACAGATAAGTCCAAATTTAAATATTTATGAGCCGTTATCATGATATTCTTCCTATATGGCAATTAAAGTATAAATGATGCAAAAAAATCCAAATCAGGCGTTTATCTTTTTTTAGTTCTATTTGATTCTCCTCAAAAATCAAATCGTACAAGTAAACAAAAATTTCTTCAAATTTATCAAAAGTATCTCTTTTCGCAGTGATTTTATTGCTTAATTCATCTGCAAAATTATAGTACATTTCAACATACTCTTGATTGTTAAAATTTGATAAAAATCTATCAATATCCTCGAAGTATTGTTGTGACTTACGTCTGATTTCATTATCATAATATACTTGTGATAAGTTGTTTAGCATATTTTTTTTCTCCTTAGCAATCTCAATTATTTCGTCGGATATATCTGCAATTGTTCTAATTAATACGATTTCATTGCTAAACGCAATTATAATATCTCTTATCTCAAAATCAGATAAAGTTAGAGGTAGTTCAAATTTACCTATTTTGAAGAATTTAGTAATATTAGGGTTCAAATCAAGCCAAGTACTAATCGTCTCAGTCCCTATTACATCTATATTTTCGAGTGTCGTTATATCTTTTATTAGCTTTACAATATCTTCTCTTTTACCCGTTTCTTTCCTATTTGTAAAAAGCAAATAATTATCTATCTCATTTTTAACCTGTAATTCTTTGATTTTTAAGATTTCTCGATTAATCAAACTCGATTGATTGGAGAAAAAATCATTATCCGAACAACTCGCATTATAATTAGTTGTATGTTTTGCCTGTATTATAAATTGCCCCTTCCAAGAAGATTTTTCAGAAGGGTAGCGATTAGCAACTCCTCTAAATCGTCCATCACGACCACCGTCTGGCCCCTTAGCAAAACTCACAGTCCCTGTTCCTAATTTTTGTTCGCAGAGCATGTTTACCAGCTTTTCGAAGTCGTCTTCTGATAGATTTTCTAATTTGTAATGCATTTGATAACGGATTTAGATTTTGCAAAAGTATCAGTTTTACTAAAAAACATCTGTCTTTTGACACTAAACTTTTTATAATAAAAATACTTACGGTAAAATTTGTCATAAAAAGTATAGTTTTTCCAAAACCAAGGCTAATCACGATAATATTTTCAACAAACCGTTTTATAAACGACCTCATTTTTATAACTTTGTGGTTTTTGAGAACTCAATAACCAAACTTTTGTTTTGGTTTAAAAATATAAAAAGATGGCTTTGAAAGAACTTTCTGAACCCAAACAACCGTCATTGGACGTAACGAAGCAAGAGGAGGTACGACAAACACCCAATAATTCCATTTTTATTAAAGGTGCACGGTCTAACAACCTACAAAATGTGGATTTGGTCATTCCCAAAAACAAACTCGTCGTCGTCACAG
This sequence comes from Sphingobacteriaceae bacterium, assembly GCA_043745425.1. Classification (GTDB taxonomy): domain Bacteria; phylum Bacteroidota; class Bacteroidia; order B-17B0; family Aurantibacillaceae; genus JAHEYG01. Next base: position 1,475 of record JAYTSW010000215.1, read on the forward strand.
GTGTTTCGGGCAGCGGCAAGTCGTCGATTACGATGGATACGTTGTTTGCCGAAGGGCAACGCCGCTATGTGGAAAGCCTTTCGAGTTACGCCCGTCAGTTTCTGATGCGGATGAAAAAACCAGATGTGGACTATATAAAAGGTGTCTGTCCCGCTATTGCAATTGAACAAAAAACGACGACTGGAAATAACCGTTCTACCGTTGGTTCTATGACAGAAGTGTATGATTTCCTACGCCTTTTGTATGCACGTGTTGGCAAAACAATTTCTCCCGTTTCAGGTGAAGTGGTTAAAAAACATCAAGTTTCAGACGTTATTGACTTCATTTTGAATCAAAATGAAGGAGAAAAGGTGCAATTGTTCATTCAAATCCCGA
>JAYTSW010000216.1:0-1842 GCA_043745425.1 Sphingobacteriaceae bacterium
TGATCAAAGATTGAAAGTGCATCTCGAAGAGCACCATCCGCCTTTTGTGCAATGATATGTAAAGCATCTGCTTCCGCATTTACACCTTCCGACCTTGAAACAAATTCTAAATGTGAAGCAATATCTTCCACCTGAATTCTATTGAAATCAAAAATTTGACATCGAGATAAGATGGTCGGAATAATTTTATGCTTTTCGGTAGTAGCTAGTATAAAAATCGCATACGGAGGTGGTTCTTCTAATGTTTTCAGAAAAGCATTAAAAGCTCCAGATGAAAGCATGTGAACTTCATCAATAATATAAATCTTGAATTCACCTGAATGAGGAGCGTACCTTACCTGTTCAACTAGATTTCGAATATCATCAACTGAATTATTCGATGCTGCATCTAACTCGTAAATATTTAAAGATTGACCTGTATTAAAACTCTTACAAGAATCACACTCGTTACATGCTTCAATAGTATCTGTAATATTTCTGCAATTAATGGTTTTTGCAAGAATTCGAGCGCAGGTGGTTTTACCTACACCACGAGGACCACAAAACAAAAAGGCCTGAGCCAAATGTTTTGTTTTAATAGCATTTTTTAAAGTATTCGTGATATGAGACTGCCCAACAACTGTATCGAAGGTTGCAGGACGGTACTTCCGAGCAGAAACAACAAACTGATTCATATTCCTACAAAGTTAACCCAAATTCATCTAAAAAATACATAGGCATAACTGCTAAAAACTACTCACTTTCAGTCACTTGAAATTCTATTAGAATTGAGTTTTCAACAGTATTGCAAAAAAACAGCTATTTTTCGCCATGCACAAGATGGAAAAACTTAATAAGAATGAGCCAATATTATTTTATTTATTACTGCTAATACATCTGTTGCCCGTTATTATTTTAACCCCTTTTGTAAGTCTTGATGGAGCAGCTCATTTGTATAATGGTCGTTTGTTGCATACGCTTTTATTTGAAAACAGCTCTATCATAAGTCGATTTTTTGAATTTAATCCCATTCCACAACCGAATTGGATTTGTCAAACTTTAACCGCATTGCTCTTAACTTTTTTACCTGCATGGTTTGCAGAAAAAATTATTATAATCCTAATTATAATTTCTGGTGCTATTGGCTTCAGATTACTAACTGTTGAGCTTAACACAAAATCTGGTTGGATGAGTTGGCTTTACTTTCCTATGATTTATAATTTCCCATTCAGTTTAGGGTTTTACAATTATTCTATAGGTTTTTCGCTGTTACCATTTATACTTTTATTTTGGATTAGAAATAGAAATATTAAATTCAACAGTTTGCAATTTGCATTATTAATTATTGCAACAATCTTATTATATTTTTGTCATATCTTAATAATTTTATTTGCAGGTTTTTTCATGTTCTTCATAACGATGAATGATTATCGTTTACATGACAAAAAGAAAATTGTTAATCAAATAAAATCTTTAATAATAATTTTTCTTCCAATACTAACGCTATCAATATGGGTAATTTTCTTTACCGGTTCCAGCTCGAACCCAACACAATATAATACGTTTATGGATAGAATTAATGATATAATTAGCGCCGGATTTTTAGTATTTTTTGATTTCAATAAAGACGCTATTTTTACTCGAACATATTTTCTAACCCTTACAGGAATTACTTTGTGGTCTTTGAAAAATTATTCTATTCAATCATATCAAAAGGCTTTGTTTGGTATTACTATTGGTTGCTTTTTATTAATATTTATTATCCCGGAATCGCTTGCATCTGGAAGTGTAATTACCGTTCGAGTTGTTCAGGTTTTTTATTTAGCATGGATGATTTGGTTAATAACATTAAATATTCCAATT
>JAYTSW010000217.1:0-1834 GCA_043745425.1 Sphingobacteriaceae bacterium
GACTGGTTTGATATTTTTGAAAGCGTTCGAACCAATCATCATCACTCAAAGGAGGTAGTGAACCCATGAAATTCCAATCCGTAATGGATAAACCTGAATGTGTTAATCGTGTTAAACAACCCACAACAACCATTATATAAACCAATACACAGCCTGTTAAGAGCCAGCGTATAATCGCTTTGTTTGAATTGGGTAAAGTGGCATTTTCCATTATGGAGTGTAAAATTACTCAGCATTTAAATAGTAAAAAAATAAACTCTCATTTTATTGTAAAAAATTGTTTTTTCAGGTGAGGTATTTTAACTAAATTCACCACTTTAGCCCTTATGCTTAAAAAACTGGCCCACGTCATATTAAAGTACCGATTAAGTCTGCTATTTACCTTGCTGGCTATTACTGTATTTATGGGCTATTTTGGCACACAAGTACAAATTACCTTTAATAATCCGCGCCTTTTACCTTCAACTGATACAGCAAGTATTGATTACGATTTTTTTAAAAGTAAATTCGGACAAGACGGCACCATTTTAGTGGTTGGTATAAAAAAAGACGAACTCAATACACTTGATAATTTTAAAGCCTGGGCTAAAGCGGGCGATGATGTTAAAAATCTTGCGGGAATAAAATTTGTATTATCTGCTGCTCGCTTAAACGATATAACTTTAAACGATTCGGTTGGGAAATTTGAATTTAAGCCGCTTAAAGGTTCTAATCCTACTACGCAAAGTGAATTAGAAGATTTATGGTTAAAGATTAACAGTCTGAAATTTTACGAAGGTTATGTTTTTGATCGCAAAACAAATTGCACATCCATGCTCATCACTTTTTACGAGAAGGATCTTAATACCAAAAACCGTCTGGATATTGTAGATAATATTCGTGCTGTAATTGACAGTTTCTCTAAAGCCACTAACATTGAGGTGCATTATTCAGGTTTACCATATATCCGCACCATCATCATGCGTAAAATTTCGCACGAGATGATTTTCTTTTTATTAATTGCTTTATTGGTTACCGCTTTAATTTTAATTGTATTCTTCAGATCTATGACGCCAATGATTTTCTCACTCATTGTAGTTATCATGGGCGTACTCACTTCACTTGGCACCGTCGTCTTATTCGGATACAAACTCACGGTACTTTCAGGCTTAATACCACCTCTCATTATTGTTATTGGCGTACCCAATTGCATTTTAATTTTAAATAAATATCACACAGAAATTGCAAAGGGCATTTCAAAAATGCTTGCTTTGAATATTGCCATTCAACGGTCAACAGTATCTTTATTTTTCGCCAACATTACTACATCCATAGGTTTCGCTGTATTTTGTGCTACTAAAAATCAAATTTTATTTGAATTCGGTTTAGTTGCTTCTATCAGTGTAATGGCCACCTTCGCGTTTTCATTGATTTTAATTCCAATTATTTTCAGTTATCTCCCGGTGCCGAATAAACGTCAGCTAAAACATTTGGAAGGAAAGAGTCTTCGTAAATCACTCGATAAAGTGGCTGCTATTACTGTAAATAATCGCAAAGCTATTTACATTACTGTAATCACCTTAGTGGTTGTTTGTTTTATTGGCGCGTTAAAAATTCGCGCTTTTGGTTTTGTAGTGGATGACATTCCTAAAACAGATGTATTAATTACCGACTTAAAATATTTTGAGGAAAAATTCGGTGGCGTACTTCCATTTGAAATTACCATCGATACTAAAAAAGAGAATGGCGTTCTTAAAAATACTGGTCGTGCCTTATACCGCATTAACCGTGTGCAAAAATTATTAACCCATTATCCTGAGTTATCACGACCGCTTTCATTGGTAGAAATTATTAA
>JAYTSW010000218.1:0-25006 GCA_043745425.1 Sphingobacteriaceae bacterium
TAACTTTTTAACACAAGAAATTGCAATTGACTTAGGAACAGCCAATACGCTAATCATTCACAATGATAAAGTTGTTGTTGACGAACCATCAATCGTAGCAGTGGATCGAATGACGGGCAGAGTTATTGCTGTTGGAAAACAAGCGATGCAAATGCATGGAAAAACGCACGAAAATATAAAGACAATTCGTCCGCTGAAAGATGGTGTTATTGCCGATTTCCACGCTGCAGAGCATATGATTCGCGGAATGATAAAAATGATTAATCCAGGAAAAAGATTATTTCAGCCATCATTAAAAATGGTTATTTGTATTCCTTCCGGAATCACTGAGGTAGAGAAACGCGCGGTACGTGATAGCGCAGAACACGCAGGAGCAAAAGAAGTGTATATGATTCATGAACCAATGGCTGCGGCAATTGGGATGGGAATAGATGTTGAAGAACCAATGGGCAATATGATTATTGATATTGGTGGTGGCACTTCTGAAATTGCCGTTATCGCCTTAGGTGGTATTGTTTGTGATAAATCTACTCGTATTGCAGGTGACGATTTCAACGCGAACATAGAAGAATATATGCGTCGTCAACACAATATTTTAATTGGTGAGCGTAGTGCAGAGCGAGTGAAAATTGAAGTAGGGGCGGCTATGACGGAAATTGAAAATCCTCCTGCGGATTTTGCAGTACAAGGAAGAGATTTAATGAGTGGTATTCCAAAAGAAGTTTATATTTCTTATGTAGAGATTGCACATTGTTTAGATAAATCTATCTCTAAAATTGAAGAAGCGATTTTAAATGCATTAGAGATGACGCCTCCTGAATTAGCGGCCGACATATACCGTAAGGGCATTTTCATGGCGGGTGGCGGTTCTTTATTACGCGGTTTAGATAAACGCATTTCTTTAAAAACAAAATTACCGGTTCACGTATGTGAAGATCCACTTAGAGCGGTTGCTCGTGGTACAGGAATTGCACTCAAAAATGTTGATAAATTCCCTTTCCTCATCAAGTAAACACAGCGCTTACATTGTAGTTTTATAGAACAAGCAACCGTGGTTATTCATTTTAGAATTTCCATGAATTAATTTTTTGCAGCGTGAGAACTTTATTAGCATTCATACAACGCCATAATTTCATTTTCATTTTTTTGTTTATGGAATTTTTTTGCTTTTATCTCATGTATAGAAATAATGGCTACCAAGGTTCCAGTATTTTTAATTCAGCAAATAAAGTTTCAGCTAACGTTTATCAAACCGCGGCAAATGTGCGCGAGTATTTATTATTGAAAGATGAAAACAAACGTCTGGCTTACGAAAACGCAAAACTTTACAACATGCTACGTAACGGTTACATGGCGGTTCCCTTAAATGAATTTGTGCGTAAAGACACTTTGTACAAACAGCAATACACTTACATCACCGCTAAAACAGTAAACTCATCTATTAATCGACGCAGTAATTATCTCACCATTAATGCGGGCTCTGAACAAGGCATTACGCGCGACATGGCTGTTATTAATAGTGACGGCGCTGTTGGTTTTGTAAAAGATGTTTCAAAAAATTTTGCATCTGTAATGAGTTTGTTGCATAAGGACATGCGCGTAAACTGTCAGTTAAAAACAGAACGTACTTATGGTCCGCTTGTTTGGGAGGGCGATGATTACCGTTACTGTTTGTTGAAAGATATTCCAACACATACCCGTCTTAAAGTTGGCGATGTGGTTGTAACAAGTGAGAAGTCGGGAATTTTCCCTGAAGGAATTGCTGTTGGCACCGTTGAAAGTTACGAGCAGCGTTCAGGCGAACCTTTTTTAACTGTTAAAGTAAAACTGGTAACAGATTTCAAAAAACTTAATTATGTATTCGTAATTAAAAATAAATTTAAAACAGAAAGAGATTCTTTAGAAACGGCATCTCAAACGCAAAGTGACAAGTAGTGTAATAAATAATATTATTCGTTTTGTTGTACTTGTATTAATGCAAGTGCTCATTGTTCAAAATATACATTTGGGCAGTTACATTATTTTATTGCCCTATGTTTTAATAATTTTATTATTTCCATTCGACATTCCTAAAATAACCTTGCTTATTTTTTCTTTTATAGTGGGATTAACGCTTGATTTGTTTTACGACACTGCGGGTATGCACGCGGCAGCTTGCACTGCAATGGGTTTTTCGCGATATTATCTTTTAAAATTTATTGCGCCGCGAGATGGATATGAAGCTGGACTTGAACCCAACATTGATGATATGGGCGGCGCGTGGTTTGTTACTTATGCGGGCGCTTTAATTTTTATTCATCATTTGTTTTTCTTTTATCTTGAAGTATTTCGTTGGAACGAATTTTTCAGCACACTTTTAAGAGTAATTCTTAGCACCATCGGTACATATACTTTTGTATACGTTATTCAATTCTTGTTTTACAAAACCACAAGGAGGCGATAATGAACAACAATGCACATTTAGGCGACCGCAAATTTATAATAGGAGGATTCTTCATATTGGTGATCCTTGTTTATATAGGGCGCTTGTTCTATTTGCAGATCATAGATAAGAGTTACGAAACCTCAGCTAATAATAATGCTTTTGAGAAAAGGATTGATTATCCTCAGCGCGGAGTAGTTTATGACCGTAAAGGAAGATTCTTAGTAAAGAACGAACCGTCTTACGATTTGATGGTAACACCAAAATTAGTGAAGGGCTGCGACACCATGGCGCTTTGCAAAGTTTTAGAAATAACAAAAGAAGAATTTTTAAAACGGATAAAAAAAGCTTGTCAGGCTCCAAACTCTCCGCGTAAGCAAAGTGTTTTCGAAAAACAAATGTCGGTGCAACGTTATGCTGTTCTGCAGGAAAAATTGTTTCGTTTCACGGGATTTTATGTTCAATCGCGTAGCGTGCGTAAATATCCAAAACCAATTGCAGCGCATTTGTTGGGTTACGTTGGTGAGGTAAGCAAAGAAAAAGTGGCGAAAGACACATATTACATCGATGGTGATTATATTGGCATTAGCGGAATGGAAAAAAGTTACGAATCGGAATTGCGTGGCGTGAAAGGAAAAAGGATCATTATCAAAGACGTTCATGGTAAAGAAGTCGGAATTTACATGAATGGGAAATACGATACAGCTGCCGTAATGGGTAAATCTTTATACTCCACTATTGATATCGAACTTCAGGAATATGGTGAACGTTTGATGAAAGGAAAAAAAGGGGCGATCGTTGCAATAGAACCGTCAACTGGAGAAATCCTGGCTATTATATCAGCACCTAGTTATGATCCTAATTTATTTATCGGGAGCAAAGAACGTTCAAAAAATTATCCTGTCCTTAATACAGACTCTACACTTCCATTATTTAATCGCGCACTAACGGCCATGTACCCTCCTGGTTCTACATTTAAATTAATTGATGCATTAATCGGACAAGACGAAGGCGTGCTCACTAGAGGAACAATGTATCATTGTAGTGGAGGATATGGACCAATGGGCAATAAACCAAAATGTCATGGCGTACATACTTTGGACCTCGTGAATGCGATTGCTCAGTCCTGTAATGCTTATTTCAGTTATGCTTTTCATGATATCACGAGTCAAAGTAAATTTCCAAAGTATGTTGATGGATTTAATAATTGGAGAGAAAAAGTTATGACCTTTGGTCCGGGTACACATTTAGGAACGGATTTACCTTATGATAAACCCGGGAACGTTCCTTCGTCTGGTTATTACGATAAAGTATTTGGTAAAGGAAGATGGTTTGGAAATACAATTGTGTCACTAGGTATTGGTCAGGCTGAATTAACCTTAGTGCCGCTGCAAATGGCAAACGTTGTTGCTACTATTGCTAATAAAGGTTATTATTATGTTCCGCATTGTATTAAGGGAATTGGTTCACAAAAAACAATTGATAAAAAATATACTGAAAAACATTTGGTTGCAGTACAAAAAGAAGAATATTATTTAAATGTAATTGATGGTATGCAAAAATGTTTTGAACCAGGAGGAACCGGATATTATTCGCGCATTCCCGGCATTACGGCTTGCGGAAAAACAGGAACTGCAGAAAACCCTCACGGTAAATCACACGCAGTATTTATGGCATTTGCACCAAGAGATAATCCAAAAATAGTTATTGCTTGTATTATTGAGAATGCGGGATTTGGTGGAACTTGGTCGGCCCCCATCGTCAGTTTAATGATTGAAAAATATTTGACGGGAAAAGTAACACGGCCTGAATTAGAAAAAAAGATGGAAGCAGTTGATTTAATACACGGAAAAAATTTACTCACAAAAGAATTCCATTAAGCACATTGAGGAATAACGAAAATAGTTTGTTTTATGGGGTGGACAGAATTACTGTTCTAACTTACATACTTCTTGTATTTATGGGGTGGCTCAATATTTATGCTGCAGTTTATAATGAAGAGCATCAAAATATTTTTGACACTACGCAAAAGTATGGCAAGCAATTAATTTGGATTGGAGGTGCGGCCATTATTGCATTTTCAATTTTATTAATTGATGCAGGATTCTTTACTGTTTTTGCCTATTGGTTTTATGGTATTGTATTATTGGCATGTTTATTAGTTCCTTATTTAGGACGGGAGATCAAAGGAAGCCGATCATGGTTCGGAGTTGGTGGATTTGGAATTCAGCCAGCTGAGTTCATGAAGTTTGCTACGAGTCTTGCGCTTGCTAAATTTTTAAGTAACGAGAATTTGGTTATCGTGAGTCGTTACCGTTTACGACTTAAAGATCTTATCAAAAATTATAAAAACACTTTAATGGCAGTTGCATTTCTGATCGCACCGTTGTTGGTGATAAAAGTATTGCAGGACGAGACCGGCCTTGCTATAGTATTTGTTTCTTTTATTATTGTTCTATACCGTGAAGGATTGTCAATCAACTTTTTATTATTCGGATTATTAGCGGTGGTATTGTTTTTGTTAGCATTGGTGGTAACACACATTTCAACTTTAATAATTGTGTTAGGCAGTATTACTTTAGTTTCTTTTTTGTTCATTAAAAGAACAGTTAGAAATATAGTTATGGCCGGATTGGTTTTTGTGATGGCGAGTGGAATGGTGCTGACCACAAAAAAAGTATATGAACATTTAGAACCACATCAAAAAACCCGGATCGATGGATTGCTTGGGAGAAGAGAAGTAGATCTGAAAGGATCAGACTACAATGTAAATCAAGCAAAAATCGCCATTGGTTCAGGTGGCTTTTGGGGTAAAGGTTATTTGCAAGGCACACAAACTAAATATGATTTTGTTCCAGAGCAGGATACCGATTTTATTTTTTGTACGGTGGGCGAAGAGTGGGGTTTTTTGGGAAGTTCAGTTGTTGTTTTATTAGAACTCTTTTTAATTCTCAGGGTAATTTTTCTATCGGAAAGGCAGCGTTCAGCTTTTAGTAGGATTTACGGATACGGCGTTGCTTCGGCACTGTTTTTCCATTTAAGTATTAATATAGGAATGAATATTGGTTTAATGCCAGTAATTGGAATTCCATTACCGTTTTTCAGTTATGGCGGAACCTCATTGTGGAGTTTTACTATTCTGCTTTTTATTTTTATAAAGCTGGACGCGAATCGTTTGTTGATTCTGAGATAATCTTACAGATTTAATTTCACTAAATATTTCCCTTCAAGAATAGGAATTACCGGTGCGAGATTTGGGGTTAAGCAATATTTAATATCTTTTTTCAATCCTAATCTTGCTAAACGTTCTTTGTGTGAAGCGTTCACTAAAAATTTAATAGGTTCATGTTGCGCTTGTTCGTATAAGTATTTAAGCGCTAAACAACCATCACCTAATTTGTAATTTTTTGATTGTGCGAATATTTTTTCGGTAACTGCTCCTGCGTAAAGAGCGTCTTCCATATTAAATTTATTTTTCCATCCCGAACACAATAATAAAATATCACGCTCTTGCTTCATCAACCAATCGCACAACACATCAATATTTAAAAACGAACCAACAACAACTTTATAAGCGTTGCGTGCCGCATCAATAGCTTGCGTTCCGTTTGTGGTGGTGAGTGCGATTGTTTTTCCTTTTACGTGATCGCCCATATAATCAAAAGGAGAGTTTCCAAAATCAAAACCTTCTAATTTAATGGCGTTACGCTCTGCTCCCGCTAAAAATCCTTGATTTTTATATTCTTGCGCTTCTTCTACACTTGCAACAGGAATTATTTTACCAGCACCATTGTGAAACGCAACACAAATAGCCGAGGTAGCACGAAACACATCAATCACTACAACAATACTTTCCGTATCTGCGTAAACAGGATATAAGTGCGGCGAAAAGCAGGCGTCGATTTTATATTTTGTTTCCTCTGACAAAATTATTTTTTCAAGAATGGAATTTTACAAACTTTAGCTTTAATAGACTTATCGCGAATAACAATAAATATTTCAGTATCTGCTTTTGCAAATTCTGTTTTTACATAACCCATACCAATAGCTTTATTTAAACTTGGCGATTGTGTACCAGAAGTTACTTTTCCAATAATATTTCCTGCAGCATCCGCAATTTGGTAGTCATGACGAGGAATGCCGCGGTCAATCATTTCAAAGCCGACTAATTTTTTAGTGACACCATCTGTTTTTTGTTTTTCAATCGCAGCACGGTTCGTAAAATCTTTTGTGAATTTTGTAATCCAGCCTAACCCAGCTTCAATAGGTGAAGTTGTATCATCAATATCATTTCCGTATAAACAGAAACCCATTTCCAAACGCAAGGTATCACGCGCGCCTAAACCAACCGGTTTAATGCCAAACTCTTTTCCCGCTTCAAAAACAGCATCCCACATTTTTTCCGCATTATCATTACCAACATATAATTCAAATCCACCGGCACCTGTATAACCTGTATTCGAAATAACAACATTATCAATTCCTGCCATTGTACCAACGGTAAACGTATAATATTCCATTGCTGAAAGATCAACTTTCGTCAATTTTTGTAAAGTCGCTAATGCTTTTGGTCCTTGTACGGCTAACAAACTAGTGTGGTCAGAAGTATCAACCATCTCTGCTCCAAACGTATTATGTTTTTTAATCCAATTCCAATCTTTTTCAATGTTAGATGCGTTTACTACTAAATAATATTCGTTTTCTGCAACACGATACACTAATAAATCATCTACAATTCCACCAGTATCATTTGGTAAACAAGAATATTGAACTTTCCAATCCGTTAATTTAGAAGCATCGTTTGATGTTACTTTTTGAATAAGTTCTAATGCGCCTTTACCTTTTATTTTAAACTCGCCCATGTGACTCACATCAAAAACGCCAACGCCATTACGCACCGTTAAATGTTCTTCGTTTAATCCCGTATAAGAAACAGGCATGTTATATCCTGCAAATGGAATTACTTTTGCGCCAAGCGCCACATGTTTGTTGTATAAAGCAGTATTCTTCATGAAAATTGGTTTGAAGCAAAAGTACATTTTATTATTAAAAATGTTTGCAATTAACCCGATTTCCTTTGTCTTGCATCATTCTAATAATCAGATAAATACAGCAATGCGCGTTAAAATAATTAATTAACAACTCAGCTTCAAAATTTCTTCAATTCATTTTTTACTTTAGCATTTGTTACTTTTAGCTAAAATTGAATTATACAACCAAAACCCATTAATGCGCTTTAGTTTAATAGCACTTTTTTTTACTTTTTTTTGTATGAGTATAACAGCTCAAACCATTAAACTAAATGGAAATATTCAGGATACCAGTTCTAGTGGTTTAATGAGTAATTCTGTTTTAATGGTTACTAAATTCAAGGATTCTACTTTAGTTGGATTTTCAAGAACAGATAAAAAAGGATTTTTCAAGCAAATAAAAGTTCCGGTAGATACATATCTTGTCGTTATTTCAAATCCAAATTTTAGTGACAAAACATATTTATTGGTGCCAACTAAAAACGATTCTGTTTTTAATTTCAAAAACGTAATGCTTCCGCCAAAATTAATTTTATTAAATGAAGTTGAAATTGTTGCAGGAAGAGATAAAATGTATTACAAAGGCGATACCTTAATGTTCACCGCCGATTCGTTTAAATTAAAGCAGGAAGCAACCGTTGAAGATTTATTAAAAAAACTTCCAGGTGTAAAAGTAGATGCGAAAGGCAAAATTACTGTTCAAGGAAAAGAAGTAACTCAGGTATTAGTTGACGGTGATGAATTTTTTGGCAGCGACCCAACAATTGCTACAAAAAACTTAAACGCCAATTCAGTTGAAACTGTTCAGGTTTATGAAAAGAAAAATGATGATACCGAAAGTAAAGATGAAACCGTTAAAGTAATGAATCTGCAATTAAAAGAGGAAGCAAAGAAAGGTTATTTCGGGAAAGTATCAGCCGCATCAGATGCTCAGAAATTTTATGAAGGAGAATTATTGATGAATAAATTTAAGAACTCACAAAAAATATCATTGTTCGGTTTAGCTGCTAACACACCCAAGCAAGCTTTTGGCGGAAGGGATAGCTGGGAATATGGTTTAAGCGGAGAGAATAACGGAGAGTATGACCCTGAATCCAATAGCTGGACAAGCTTAGGCTCAACCACAACCGGAATACCACAAACCGTAAAAGGTGGATTTTATTACAACAGTAAAATCAGTAAAAAAGTAAAATTAAATACGGATTATACTTTTAAAGAAAACACAATGAATTCCGGTCAACAAACACATACGCAATATTTTTTAGAGGACACAACCTACAGTAATACACAAACAGTTTCTAATAAATCTACTAATCAAGCACATTCTTTTAATTTACGCTGGTTTCAAAATTTGGATTCGCTTACAGAATTAACCGTTAAGCCCAAAGTAAGTTATAGTAAGTCTGGAAGTAACAACATACAGAATGACGATTTTATTTCAGCTTCAGATGCCCTCACCAGAGAAACCAATATTGTATCAAAAGGCTCATCTGAAACTACGGATGCAAGCGTGTTATTAAAACTTACGCGCAATTTTAAAAAGAAAGACCGACAACTTAATGTTACGTATCAACCCTCCTATTATAATTCTATTTCAAGAACAGATTTGAACACTGAGTTTTATTATTATCTGGGGCAGGCTAAAGACTCTATATTAAAACAAAAACGTAATCAGGATAGCTATAAACTGGAACAGAACGCTACTTTTACTTATGTTGAACCGCTTACTAAAAAATTTAAAACAGAAATAAGTTATGGTTTTTCTCACAACCAAAACAACAACAATCGAAAAACCTTAGACTTTAATGGCATTGCTTTTGACGCCTTGAACACAACACAATCGAATGATTTCAGGAATTTACGCATGACTAATCGCGCAGGAGCAAAACTGATTTATGAAGTAAAAAAATATCGCGTGAGTTTAGGCGCGAATTACCGAAATATTTATCAGGAGAATATAAACGCAACAACCAGTCAAAAGCTAAGTTTAAATGTAAATAATATTTTGCCGTCAGCGTCCTTCAATTATCGTCGAAGTGATAATTCAAACCTTTCTGTATTTTATAATTTGCAATCGCAATTACCGGATTTAAAACAAATGCAACCGGTAACTGACAATTCCGACCCTAACAATATTCGTATTGGAAACCCTAATTTAAAACAGCAGTTTACAAATAATGTAAGCGTAAATTATTATTCTTTCAAGCCAATAAGCGATAGAGATTTTTACGGGGGAATAAATTATAGTAATACGTTAGGAGAAATAAATGATAAGACGCATTATGACTCATTAGGACGGGCTGTTACATCTCCAGTAAACGTTGACGGAAATTATAATGGAAGTGTTTACATGGGAGGTGGGCTTCCGGTGTTTAAAAAATTATTTAAAATAAATTATAATTTCAGCGGTAGTCATAACAACAATGTTGGCTTCGTGAATGATCAGAAAAACGTCACACAAAACACAAGTATTTCACCAGGACTTACTTTTGAAAAGGAATTTGAGGAAACTGAAATTACCATTGGTGGAAACTATAATTACAACATCCCTAAGCAAACGATCAGCCTTCAGTCCAATCAGCCATATTATAGTTATGGATTAAGCGCTACTTTCAGAACAAAATTGTTTGAGCGTTTGAATATTTCCGGCGACGCGAATTATACAAACAATGGTAACAGAGCGAATGGTTATAATATTAATTATGTTATAGTAAACGGATCTATCGCGTATAATTTTTTAAAAGCTAAAAACCTTATTGTTGCTTTTGATGCTAATGATATTCTTAATCAGAATATAAGTAATCAACGAAGTGTTCAAAGCAATAAAATTGTAGACACGAAAACCCAAATAATTAAAAGATATTTTTTATTAAGAGTTACATTTAAATTTACGAGCCAAAAACCAAAAGCAGGAGAGGAAGACGAAGATGAATAAAAAATTAATTGTCATATTTATTTTCACAGTATTAACTTTTGGAGTCCATGCACAAATGTCGGCAGGAAAAATTGTGTACGAGCGCAAAACCAATTTATATAAAAAAATGGGCGGGGGCAATGTGAAAGAATGGATTAAGGAAGCTGATAAAATTAAGATTGATTATTTTGATTTATTATTTAACGATACTTGCTCTGTATTTTTGCCACAAGAAAGTGAATTAAAAGAAGACATGGGATGGGCTACACAAAAAAGCACCGTGTATCAGTATTTTAATACAGGCAAAAGATATTTGATAAAAGACATGTGGGGAGAACTGTTACATATTAGCGATACCTTATATAAACGTAAATGGCAAATAACTGAAAGCACAAGAAAAATTGCGGGATATCAATGCCGTAAAGCTATTTGGCGCGCTAATGATACAACACGTATTTATGCTTGGTTTAGTTACGATTTAAGCACCTCAACTGGTCCCGAAAGTTTTTATGGATTGCCGGGAACAATTTTAGGATTAGCTACTGAAAATGGCGGCGTGGTTTATTTTGCTAAGAAAGTTGAATTTACGGCACCGCAGGCATCACAATTAGTTCCTCCTAAAAAGAAAAAAATATATACAATTGATGAATTGTGGAAGGACATGAATAAGCAGTACGGAAAAGAAAAGTGGTTTAAGGGCGAATGGAACGAACAGTTTGGTATTTGGTAAAAACTTCGATAAGCTTAGCAGAAGTAAAAAAGCCGCACATTTCTGAGCGGCTTTTCAATTCAAATGGTATTAAATTTTATTTTTTTGAAATGGCAGTCGACATTAAATACTCTCTGTTCATTCTTGCAATGTTCTCTAAAGAAATGCTTTTCGGACATTCTGCTTCGCACGCGCCAGTGTTGGTACAATTTCCAAATCCTTCTTCGTCCATTTGGTGTACCATGTTTAATACACGTTGTTGCGCTTCAATTTTTCCTTGCGGTAATAATGCTAATTGAGAAACTTTTGCAGACACAAATAACATAGCCGAACTATTTTTACAAGCCGCTACACAAGCGCCACAACCAATACAAGCTGCTGCTTCAAATGCTTCATCAGCATCTGGTTTTGGAATTAAAATATTGTTAGCGTCTTTTGCATTACCTGTATTTACAGAAACGAATCCACCAGCTGACATAATTCTGTCGAATGAAGAACGATCGACGGCTAAATCTTTTATCACCGGAAACGCAGCGCTTCTCCATGGTTCAACAACAATTGTATCGCCATCTTTAAAACTACGCATGTGTAACTGACAAGTTGTAACACCTTGTTTCGGTCCGTGCGGACGACCATTGATGTACATTGAACACATACCGCAAATACCTTCGCGGCAATCGTGATCGAATGCGGTTGGTTCTTTGCCTTCGTTGATGAGTTGTTCGTTCACAACATCAAACATTTCTAAGAAAGACATATCAGGAGAAATTCCTTTTGCAAGATAAGTTTCAAATTTACCTTTTGTGTCTTTGTTTTTTTGTTTCCAGACTTTTAAAGTCAGATTCATATTTCCACCCATAGTTAATAGTTAATAGCGAATAGTTATTAGGCTATACCGCAGATAATTTTAATTTTTGATTTATACTTTTAATAAGACCTTGAAGGATTTTTCCGACCTCCTCAACGTCTGTAAGCAACTCTTTGTATTCCTTTTCAGAAATAAAATGTAAATTTTTAGAAATTAGCAAGAGAGTTTCAGTTTCCATTAAAGACCCTCTCGAAATTCTAAGAAACTGCAAATAGTTTTTAGACGACTCTCTCCCCCATCCTTCAGCAATATTAGTCGGCACAGAAACAACAGCTCTGTTTAATTGAGAAACAATACCAAATTTTTCGGTTTGAGAAAAAGTTTGAGTAACAAGATAAACTTTCGTGACCAAAGCAATTGACTTTTGCCAAACAATCAGATCTTTATATGTACTAATTTTTCCGTCCACTTGTGTCTCTTTCCTATTAACTATTTCCTGTTCCCTATTAACTCTTCCTAAGCGTAATTCCTTTGAGCTAACTTAATATTTTCAAATTTCAACTCCTCTTTATGTAACTCAAAACTACTATCTCCTTTATATTCCCACGCAGCAACATAAGCGAAGTTATCGTCGTCACGTAAAGCTTCACCATCTTTTGTTTGGTATTCTTCACGGAAGTGACCACCACAACTTTCGTTACGGTTCAAAGCATCTTTACACATTAATTCTCCTAACTCAATGAAATCAGCTACACGATGTGCTTTTTCTAATTCAGGATTAAATTCATTTGCTTCACCAGGCACACGAACGTCTTTCCAGAATTCTGCTTTTAATTGTTGAATTTCTGCAATTGCAGAAGTTAAACCTTCTTTGTTACGCGCCATTCCACATTTGTCCCACATAATTTTTCCTAAACGTTTGTGGAAACTGTCAACAGATTTAGTTCCTTTAATTGAGAATAATTTATTGATACGTTCCTGAACTTCTGCTTCAGCTTTTACAAATGCTTCGTTGTCTGTTGGAATTGCTTTTGTACGAATTTCTTCAGATAAATATTCACCAATTGTATAGGGAATTACAAAATAACCATCGGCTAAACCTTGCATTAAGGCAGATGCGCCTAAACGATTTGCTCCGTGATCTGAGAAATTTGCTTCACCTAAAGCGTATAAGCCTTCAACTGTAGTTTGTAAATTATAATCTACCCATAGTCCGCCCATGGTGTAATGTACCGCAGGATAAATTCGCATGGGTTGTTCATATGGATCTTCTCCTGTGATCTGTTTGTACATATCAAACAGGTTACCATATTTTTCTTTCACAACTTCTTTACCCATTTTAATTATTTCTTCTTTACTTGGGTTGTGAAGTCCTTTTTTATTGGCTTCAATTTTTCCGTAACGTTCAGTATTAGCAGCGAAATCTAAATACACCGCCATTTTACTTGTACCAACTCCGTAACCTGCATCACAACGCTCTTTAGCAGCACGCGACGCAACGTCACGAGGCACTAAGTTTCCGAATGCTGGATATCTTCTTTCTAAATAATAATCTCTTTCTTCTTCTGGAATATCAACTGGTTTACGTTTATCATCTTTTTGTTTCGGCACCCAAATACGTCCGTCGTTACGTAACGATTCACTCATCAACGTTAATTTTGATTGGTGATCGCCACTAACAGGAATACAGGTTGGATGAATTTGTGTGTAACAAGGATTTCCGAAGAAAGCTCCTTTTTTATGTGCTTTCCAAGCTGCAGTTACATTACTGCCCATAGCGTTGGTAGATAAATAAAACACATTACCATAACCACCTGTGCATAATAAAACAGCGTGACCAAAATGTTTTTCTAATTTTCCTGTCACTAAATCGCGAGCAATAATACCGCGACATTTGCCATCGATATTTACAATGTCCATCATTTCATGACGTGCTAACAAAGTAACAGCGCCCATTCCAACCTGGCGTTGCAATGCAGAATACGCGCCTAATAATAATTGTTGTCCGGTTTGTCCTGCTGCATAAAACGTACGTTGTACTTGTGTGCCACCGAATGAACGATTGCTTAATGTTCCACCGTATTCACGGGCAAAAGGAACACCTTGCGCCACGCATTGATCAATAATATTTCCTGACACTTCGGCAAGGCGATGTACGTTAGCTTCACGTGCGCGGTAATCGCCACCTTTAATTGTATCGTAGAATAAACGGTAAACGCTGTCACCATCATTCTGATAATTTTTTGCAGCGTTAACGCCACCTTGTGCGGCAATACTATGCGCGCGACGAGGAGAATCCTGAAAGCAAAGTACTTTTACTTTGTAACCCATCTCTGCTAAAGTTGCAGCAGCAGATGCGCCTGCTAAACCGGAACCAACAACGATAACTTCTAAACTACGTTTGTTAGCAGGGTTTACTAAGTGAACAGTGGACCGGTACTTTGTCCATTTGTTTTCTAATACTCCCTCTGGAATTTTTGCATTTAATTTTGGTGAACTTGCCATATTGAAAAATGTTGAATGATAAATTATGAATGTTGAATTATTGAATCCACCCTGCGTGCAATGCAATTGGCATAGCAGCAAAAATTAATGGCACTATGATAGAAAATGCAACACCAGACATTTTTATTAATGGCGTGTACTTGCTGTGATTTAATCCTAATGTTTGAAAGGCGGATTGAAAACCATGTAACAAGTGATACGCTAAAGAAATCATTCCTAAACAATATACAATTACTACCCATAGTTCAGAAAAAACAAATTTCATTCTATCGAACATAGTAATTTGTGCGCCTTCAATTTCTTCTCTTACGTGTGCGAGATTATCAGTAAAACGACTTTGAATCCAGAAATGACCCAAGTGAATAATTAAAAACATTAAAATTAAAGTTCCTAATAATCCCATCCAGCGACTGTACCATTTTGAATTAGCGTTTCCGTTTGTTACGCCATAAGCAATAGGACGAGCTTTGCGATTTTCAAGCGTTAAAATTAAGGCTTGGAAAATGTGTGCAAGAATTCCTGCAAATAAAACCACTTCCATAGCACGAATAATCCAGTTGGTTCCCATAAACTGACAACCAAGATCAAATGTTTCGCCGCCGTCATTTACAAAAATGAGTGCGTTAATAAAACAGTGTACTACTAAAAATGATATTAAAAAAAGGCCTGTAACGCCCATTAAAAACTTTTTGCCGATTGATGATTTAAGAAAACCTGATTTACTCATAAAGGTTAAATTTTTTTGTAAGAAATTAACTCTGCAAATGTATAATTGCAAATGGTTTTTACCAATAAAAAGTGCAAATCCTTATCACTAAAAAGGTAACATTTATCTAAAATAAGCTAGGAATAAGACGAAAAGGCTTATTTGGAAGGAGTCTAAAGGGAAATCAAAAGGAATGTTGGACCCTAATACCCACGGTAACTAATGTATTTTTATTATTAATTCCAAAATCCATTGCTCCATAAACGGCACCATAATCAAGTCTTTGTTTTGGATTTCTTGAAGCAAAAAAACATTCAGCGGTTAATCCGATTTTTGATTTTTCATTTAATTTATAAAAAACCCCTGTTTGTGCATTAAACGAAGCGCTTATGGCTCTTGCCCATTGAGTATCATTGTAGTCATTAACTTTTTCTGCACTGGTTTGTCTTATTTTATCCTGAGAACAGATTAATAAACTGTTGTTGAAACTAAGACTGTTTTGTAACGAGATATTTTCTGAAAAATTTAATATTTGTTTAATCCCGATCATAATCAAAGCGGTGTGATTTGTGCGGGTTAAACTTTGATGACCAAAAAATCCTCCAACGCAACCCATCCATCCTCCATCCATTTCCAAATTCTGTATTGTATTTAAATATGAAACTGAAACAGGAAAAGATATTTGCGAACGGTGACATAACATAAATTGTTTTTCTAAACCTAATCTTAAATAAGATGAAGGGATAGACTTTATCGTACCCCTCCATTCATAAGAAGTTGTGGTTTTATTATCATCCTGAACATGAAAATTTTGCGTGAATGGAGCGCTAATAGCTGTTCCCCCCTCAATAAAAAATAAACGTTGGCTTTGAGCCTGAATTCCTGCTGGAATCAATAATGAAAAAAGCACTACATTGAAAATTCTCATTTTATCTCCTTATTTCTTCAATAAAAATAGTGAAAAAAGAGCTTTGTGGCAATTAATCAGACCAAAAACAGACTTTGATAGACAAAAACCTTTTTAATCCGCTAAAATTTTAGTTACTTTATTCCCCTTTTAGTCCTCTATGCTCAATAAAGAAGTATTACTTGAAGTAAAAAACCTTATCACTGATTTTAAAACAGAAGATGAATACATCCGCGCTGTTAATGATGTCAGTTTTACTTTGCATAAAGGCGAAACCATTGGTATTGTAGGAGAAAGCGGTTCAGGAAAATCTGTTACGGCTTTATCCATCATGCAATTAATTCCAAATCCTCCAGGGCGAATTACTGGCGGGCAAATAATTTATCATACAAAAGATCATCGTACGGTTGACCTTACCAAAGTAAGCGGCAAAGAAATGCGTAGTTTTCGTGGTAACGAAATCGGCATGATTTTTCAGGAACCAATGACTTCATTGAACCCTGTTATAAAATGTGGCGACCAGGTAATGGAAGCTATAATGATTCATCAAAAGATTTCGAAACGAGCTGCGCGTTTGCGCACACTCGAATTATTTTCGCAAGTACAATTACCAACTCCTGATTTAATGTTGGATCGTTATCCGCATCAATTATCAGGTGGGCAAAAACAAAGGGTGATGATTGCGATGGCGATTAGTTGTAATCCCGGTGTTTTAATTGCTGATGAACCAACCACCGCATTAGATGTTACTGTGCAAAAAACAATTTTAGATGTGATGCTGAAATTGCAACGTCAACATAATATGGGCATTGTTTTTATTACACACGATTTAGGTGTAATTGCAGAATTAGCCGATAAAGTGGTGGTGATGTACAAAGGGAAAATTGTTGAACAAGGGTTGGTACTTGACATATTTAAAAATCCAAAACATCCGTATACAAAAAGTTTATTGGCTTGTCGGCCGCCATTGGATAAGCGATTAAAACGCTTACCGGTGGTGAGTGATTTTATGAAACAAAATGCTGCGGGAGACATTGTTGAAATTCCTAAAACAGTTTCAGAAGCAATAGGAAGTGTAAGTATTACACGAGACGAGCGCGAAAAGGCACACAAAGAATTATATACAGGAAATAAGATTCTTGAGCTACAAAACGTAAAAACATGGTTTCCTGCTGAAAAAAGTTTTTTCGGGAAAGTGAAGTCGTATACAAAGGCAGTTGATGATGTGACGCTTGATGTTTATGAAGGAGAAACGCTTGGTTTAGTAGGGGAGAGCGGTTGTGGTAAAACAACTTTAGGACGTACTATATTAAAATTAGTAGACGCACAAGAAGGAAAAATATTTTTTAAGCAGCAAGAAATTTTAAATATTTCGGAAGAGGCCTTCAGACCTTTGCGCCGTAACATGCAAATTATTTTTCAGGACCCTTATTCATCTTTAAACCCAAGAATAACAATTGGAGAAGCGATTAAGGAGCCAATGACATTTCATAATATTTTAAGTAATAGTAGACAACGAAAAGAAATGGTTTATGATTTGCTGAAGAAAGTAGGAATGGAAGAAAAACATTTCGGGCGTTACCCGCATGAGTTCAGTGGCGGACAACGTCAACGTGTTTGTATTGCTCGTGCTTTAGCTGTTAATCCACAATTTTTAATTTGTGATGAGAGTGTGAGTGCATTAGATGTGAGTGTTCAAGCACAAGTGTTGAATTTGCTGAATGATTTGAAAAAAGAATTCAAGTTTACTTATATATTTATTTCACACGATTTAAGTGTAGTAAAATTTATGAGCGACCGCATGGTGGTTATGAATAAAGGAAAAGTAGAAGAGATTGGAGATGCTGATGAGATTTGTAATAATCCAAAAACTGAGTATACCCAAAATCTGATTAACTCAATTCCAAAAGGGCGTTTAGAAGATATTCAATCGAGTATCGATAAAAAAAGTTCACTGCTTGTTAATTCCTAAAACGGAATATATGAAGCTTCTATTTAATTTTATATTTCTTTCTTTTTCAATTACTGCTTTTTCCCAAGGCACTTCGTCTGACAAATTAATATCAATTATAAGTAAAGCGGATACAGTTTATTTTATGGCCGATAATTCAGGCTGTTTTCATGCTTACGTTTTAGAAGTAAAAATGTGTAAGCAAAAATCCGGCGACCGTAAATTAATTATGAAAACGGATACAGGTTTGGTTGAGAAAAAATTGTCAGCAAAAAACTATTTTGCTTTTGTAAAAAACTATCAGGCATCGGTTAACCATTTTATTAAAGTTGGAAAGCAGAAATGCACCAGTGTTACTGAATTTGATTTGATGAATAAAACCAAAAATGGCGCTTACAATAGTTCTAAATTCAAGAACACGAGCTGCGAGGCTGAATTTAATCCTGAACTATTTCTAGGACAATTGCTAAGAAAATAATGTTTGATTTCTTTAAACAATTAACCGACCCTGAGAGCATCATTAAATACGGCGGACTTGCTTTGTTGTTGTTTGTCATTTTTGCAGAGACGGGTTTGTTTGTGGGATTTTTTTTACCAGGCGATAATTTGGTTTTCATTGCGGGTTTATTATGCGCTACGAAACCAGAATTGTTAAACGTCTCTTATCCAATTCTTTTAATTTTAATGACAAGCGCTGCAATCGTTGGCAACATGTTCGGCTTTTGGTTTGGAAAAAAAGCGGGACTAGCGTTGTACTCGCGTAAAGACAGTTTCTTTTTCAGAAAAAGCCATTTAGAAACAACAAAAGCTTTTTACGAAAAACATGGAGGTAAAACACTGATCTTGGGAAGATTCATTCCTATTATAAGAACTTTTGCGCCAATTTTAGCTGGGGTAATAAAAATCGACCTCAAAACATTTATGTTGTACAACGTAATTGGCGCTGTGGCATGGATTGGAAGTATTGGAACAATTGCTTTTTATTTAGGAAAAGAATTTCCGCAAGTAGAAAATTATTTAGGATACATATTTATTACGCTAATCATTTTAACAGCATTGCCAATTCTTATTACGATGCTTAAAAACTCTAAGCCAAAGGCTTGATTTAAATAAACTTAAACGGAATTAACATTTATTAGTAAAGAAAGTAATACAAAATGACGTGTTTACTTGTCTTAATGTAAAATAAACTTTACATTCGTTACATAATTTAAACCAATTATTATGAAAACTAAATTTTTGTTCCCCAATAAATACAAGGTCATCGGATGGATGATGCTTATTCCTGCTGCTGTTTTAGGCATAGTTATGATGATCACTAATTACCAACCTGCTTTTTTAGAAGTAAATGTTTTCTCGCTAACAACTCAGGCTTTTGGGGATTCACAAACACATTGTTTTAAAAACAACATTTCTGATGAGCTACTTGCCATTTTATTTACTGTTGGGGCTTTACTTGCAGGCTTTTCTAAACAAAAAAATGAAGACGAATACATTGCTAGCATACGACACGATTCATTACTATGGGCCACTTATGTAAATTATGGGCTACTTATTTTATCTGTAATATTTGTGTACGACATAGGTTTTTTTAATGTGATGGTATATAATATGTTTACGGTATTAATAATTTTTTTACTACGATTCAACTTTATGTTATACAAATCCAATACAACAATCGCCAATGAAAAATAACATAAGGGTAGAGCGCGCCATTAAAAACATTACGCAAGAAGATTTGGCAAATAAGATTGGGGTGAGCCGACAAACAATTAACGCCATGGAAGCAAACAAATATGTTCCTTCGACGGTATTAGCTTTGAAAATTGCAAAGTTGTTTAATAAAAGCGTAGAAGATATTTTTACACTGGAGAAAGGGGATTAAAGCCCTTCGTCAGGCTCAGGGCTAATTCATTTGTAATTTGAATTCGTGGTTCGGCAAGCTCACCATGACCTAATGTTTCAAAAAGAATGTATTTTTCTAAAATATTTCATGGTGATTTTAATTGAATAATAACTCGATTCAGAGGACAGAGTCATGGTGAGCTTGCCGAACCATAATAGAAATTTGATTAAGATGATGGCACTGAGCTTGCCGAAGTGCTACTCAACGGTCACACTCTTCGCTAAATTTCTTGGCTGATCAACATTACAACCGCGCATGACGGCGATGTGGTATGATAATAATTGTAAAGGAATAACTGAAACAATTGGCACTAAAGCTTCATCCGTTTCGGGGATTTCCATTACGTAATCTGCCATTTCTTTAACTTCTTTATCGCCGGCAGTAACAACTGCAATTACTTTTCCTTTGCGGGCTTTTACTTCCTGAATATTGCTTACCACTTTTTCGTAGTTAGCGCCTTTTGTCGCAATTACAAACACAGGCATCTCTTCATCTATTAAAGCAATAGGGCCATGTTTCATTTCTGCAGCCGGATATCCTTCTGCGTGTATATAAGAAATCTCCTTTAACTTTAACGCTCCTTCTAATGCAACAGGAAACGTAAACCCTCTTCCTAAATATAAAGCATTTGTAGAGTCTTTATATTTATAAGCAATTTCTTTAATAAGCGGATTTAATTTTAAAGCTTCTTCAATTTTATGTGGTATCGCTTCTAATTCATATAATATCTGACGGAAGCGACTTTCCGGCATTGTGCCTTTTAATCTTGCTACATGTAAAGCCATTAATGTTAGAACTGTTACTTGTGCAGTGAATGCTTTTGTTGATGCTACTCCAATTTCTGGTCCAGCGTGTGTATACGAACCAGCGTGCGTTGCGCGTGCAATAGATGAACCTACAACATTGCAAATGCCAATAATAGTTGCGCCTTTTGCTTTTGCTAATTCAATAGCGGCTAATGTATCGGCAGTTTCACCACTTTGTGAAATGGCAATAATAATATCGTCTTCGTAAATTACAGGATTGCGGTAACGGAATTCAGAGGCGTATTCAACTTCAACAGGAATGCGTGCAAATTCTTCAAATAAATATTCTCCAACCAAACCAGCGTGCCATGATGTGCCACAGGCAATAAACACAATACGTTTCGCTTTTTTAAATTTTGCTTCGTGCTCAACAATACCACCAAGAGAAACAATCCCTTTCTCAGCATTTAATCGTCCACGCATACTATCTTTAACTGAGCGAGGTTGCTCATAAATTTCTTTTAACATGAAGTGATCGTAACCACCTTTTTCAATCGCTTCTAATTCTATAGTTAATTTTTGTACGTACGGTGTAACTTCTTTATCTTTTAAGTTGCGAATTTTTAATTCTTCACCGCGACGAATAATCGCCACTTGTTCGTCTTCGAGATAAACAACATTTTTTGTAAACTCAACAATTGGAGACGCATCTGATGCGATAAAAAATTCATCATCACCAATACCAATTACCATTGGACTTCCTTTTTTTGCAGCCACTAAAGTATCCGGATCATTTTTATCCATCACCACAATAGAATAAGCGCCAATTACCTGATTAAGGGCAGCTAAAACAGCGTGACCTAATTTCATATTTTCGTGCTGCTTAATATCTTCAATTAAGTGAACTAAAACTTCTGTATCGGTTTGAGATAAAAATGTATGTCCACGTTTTTTTAATCCTTCTTTAATGGCAGAATAATTTTCAATAATACCATTATGAATAATTACTAAATCTTTTGTTTGAGAATAATGCGGATGCGAGTTTACATCATTTGGTTCACCGTGGGTAGCCCAACGCGTATGACCAATACCAATATTCCCTGTAGTGTCTCTGTCTTTTGCAAAGGCTTCGAGTTCGCTTACTTTACCCTTTCTTTTATAAACATTTAAGTTTCCTTTTTTATTTATTATGGCAACACCCGCACTATCGTATCCTCTGTATTCGAGGCGACGTAGGCCTTTAATTAAGATAGGGTAAACTTCACGGTTTCCTATGTATCCAACTATTCCACACATAATATAAGCGACAATTTATTAAAGTAAATGTACAAAATTTTTAGCCGATCATTTTTAAAAAGCTAACTTCCTTATCGGTTAAGAAGCGCCATTTGGCACGTGGTAAATCTTTTTTAGTCAGCCCCGCAAAAACAACTCTGTCTAATTTTATCACCTCGTATTCTAAATGTTCAAAAATACGACGTACGATGCGGTTACGTCCGCTGTGAATTTCTATTCCTAATTCTTTTTTGTTACCGTTAATAAAAGATAATTCATCAGGCTTAATAAAACCATCTTCCAACTCGAAACCTTCCATTAATTGTTGGAAATCTTCAGTTCTTAAATTTTTATCTAGGGTAACCTGATATACTTTTTTAATTCCAAACTTCGGATGCATTAATTTAGTTGCTAATTCACCATCATTGGTAAATATCAATAAACCAGTTGTGTTTCTATCTAAACGCCCTACAGGATAAACGCGTTCTTTACAAGCGCCTGCAATTAATTCCATAACCGTTTTGCGCTCTTGCGGATCATCAGTTGTGGTAATATAATCTTTAGGCTTATTCAACATCAAATAAATTTTTTTCTGATGTTTTAAAGTTTCTCCTGCGTAAGTTATTTTATCAGTTGGACCAACTTTAAAACCCATTTCAGTAATTACTTTTCCGTTTACACTAACGGTACCTGCTTTAATTAAATCGTCAGCTTCGCGACGAGAGCAAATACCTGCGTTTGATAAATATTTATTTAAACGTGTTAAGCCATCTGGATTTGGTAAAAAATCATCATCACTTTTTGGTTTTTTTGGTCCGAATTTTTTATCACGAGGTTTAAATGTGCGTCTTTTCTTTTCTCCTGAACCTTCTGATTTTTTATCATCACGATCGAAAAATTTCTTTTCACCCTCAGCATCTCGCTTTTTGTATGGTTTTTTATCTCTGTCGAATGGTTTTTTACTGCGGTCGCTGAAACTTCTTTTTTCGCTACCCTCATCATCACGTTTAAAAAATTTCTTTTCTCCACCTTCGGCATCATCACGTTTTTTGTAAGGTTTTTTATCGCGATCGCCGTAACTTCTTTTCTCACCGAACCCTTTATCTTCACCAAATTTTTTACCAAAGGGTTTTTTATCCTTGTCGCCAAAACTTCTTTTTTCTCCAAAGCCTTTATCCTCACCAAATTTTTTGCGGAATGGTTTTTTATCGTCACCAAACGATTTGTCTTTATCGCGATAACTGCGTTTTTCGCCCGAACCTTCTTCTCTCTTTTTAAAAGGTTTATCAAATTTTTTCTTGAAGCCTTCCTTTTTTTCACCATCCGAACTTCTTTCTCTTTTATCGAAACGGGATTTATCGGACGAGTCTTTTGAGCCGTAAGATTTTTTAGAGTCAGATCCCTTTCGGTCAGATTTATAAGCGGGTTTTTTACCCGAAGGACGGGATTTACTAAAACGGTTGTCGGATTTTGGCATTGCGCAAAGGTAAGTTACTTAGCAATAGGATAAAAGGCATCAGGTAAATGTTTTACGATGGTTTTGTTATTTTCTCTTAAAACGCAGATAATATCGAAACGGGATTCCATATCAAGGTCTTTTTCCTGAATATAGTAATTGGCGGCTTTTATAATAAATCGCTGTTTTTTGAGGGTAACGGCGTCTTCGGGGTCGCCATGTTCTTCATTTAGGCGGGTTTTTACCTCTACAAACACCAGAATATCTTTAATTTGGGCAATAATATCGATTTCTAGCTTCATAAATCGCCAATTAGCCTCTAAAATGGTAAAACCATTTTCTTTTAAGAACTCTAAGGCTAGTTTTTCGCCCCAATCACCTTTATTTTTATTATTGCTTGTGATTTTTTTAGTTTAGATAAAAATTTATACTTTAGTAATCTGTAAAATTAATAATATGTTTAAAATAAAAATTGCAATTGTTGGATTATTAGCGCCCGTTTTAATGAGCGCTCAGTCTTTTACCGGATCAATAGAGTTTAAATACTTTACCACTAAAGACACTACTATTAACATTTATAACATTAAGGATAAAGCCGTAAAGCTTGACCAATTTGGTAAAAAAACAGGAGCTGTTGAAGGCAGTTTCGTGTTCGATTTAGCAGCGAACACCATAAAATTTGTAAATCCAAAACGTAAAGTTTGGGGTGAGCACAAAAGCGATACGCCTCCTATTTTAAAGGGTGTTTGCGAATCAACAAAAACTAAAAACACAAAAACTGTTCAAGGTGTAAAGTGTGTGGAGTTTGTAGTTAAAAACACAGAAGAAAATACAGTTATCAGCTATTGGGTAGCAGATGGTAAATATGAATTCTTTGTTCCATTAGTAAAATTATGGAACCGTAAAGACAAACAAAGTATTTACTTTAACAATATCAAAGATCTTCCTGCAGGGGCAATGCCAATGTTATCTGAAGAAAAACAAATTACCGATGGTAAATTAGTAACTCGTTTAGAAGTAACTAAAATTACAAAAGGTGGAATTGACGAAGCTAAATTAGCAGTGCCTGCAGACTACAAGAAATTCGAACAATAGTTCGACAAGCTCACTACAAGTAATTTGAATCGCTTAACGCGTATAGTTATATTAATAGTGCTGGCCGTTTATTCAACGGCCAGTTCTATTATGGGCCAATGCGCCATGTGTAAACAAGCGGCTTCAAGTAATTTAGAAAGAGACCCGACCTCCTTAGCTAAGAATTTAAATACAGGCATTTTATACCTGATGGCCGTGCCTTATATTTTAATAGCTTTTATTTTTAGGAAACAACTTGTTGCCCTTTGGCGCAGTTGGAGAAATAAACCGACTAAAGAAGAAATTATTTAGTCACTGTTTCAAAACCGCTTTTTTTCCAGCTTTCAATTCCTTTTTCAAGATTGATGATGTGTGAGAAGCCTTGTTTTTCCATTAGTTCAGCGCAATCGCCACTACGGCCGCCGCCTGCACAATAAATAAGATAAGTTTTCTTTTTATCGAGATTCGAAATTTTTTCTTCTGCATCTTTTGCTAAAAAATCTATTTGTGTGGCGCCTTTAATCATGCCTTTGTTTTTTAATTCATCGTCGGTGCGCAAATCAATCAACACCCCTTTTTTTTCATCAATGTATTTTT
>JAYTSW010000219.1:0-6642 GCA_043745425.1 Sphingobacteriaceae bacterium
ATAGACTATCAACTATAGACCATAAACTATAGACCATAAACTATAAACTACCATGAGCACTACAAAAAAACCGGCATTAGGAAGAGGATTAAGTGCATTACTTGAAAATGCCAAAACGGATATTACAACAAAACAAGTTGGCGATAATTCTCCTGTTGTTGGTTCTGTATCTACCATTAGAATAAAAAACATTGAAACTAATCCATTTCAACCAAGAACTAATTTTGAAGAAGTTGCTTTACAAGAACTTTCTGATTCTATTAAGCAACATGGCATCATTCAACCTTTAACCCTTCGTAAATTAGGCTACGATAAATACCAATTGATTTCTGGTGAACGTCGTTTTCGTGCCTCACAAATGGCAGGATTAGTTGAAGTGCCGGCTTACATACGCGTAGCTGACGATCAAGCAATGTTAGAAATGGCATTGGTAGAAAACATTCAGCGTGAAGATTTAGACCCGATTGAAGTGTCTTTATCTTACAAACGTTTAATTGACGAATGTAATTTAACACAAGAAGCTTTAAGCGAAAAAGTAGGAAAGCAACGTAGTACCGTAACTAACTTTTTACGTTTATTAAAACTCCCTGCTCCAATTCAAAAAGCAATTCGCGACCGCGAAATTACAATGGGTCACGCGAAAGCGTTGATCAATATTGATAATGAAGATCGTCAGTTAGCCATTTTTGCTTTGGCTTTGGAACAAGATTTATCTGTTCGTCAGATTGAAGATTTAGCACGCGGCGAAAAAATAAAATTCACGCCAAAAGTTACTCGCGTTGAAAAACCATTGAGTATGGAAGATAAAGAAGTGGAGAAAAAACTTCGCAAACTTTTTGAAAAATCTTTTTCATACAAACGCAATGGTAAAGCTGGAAGTATTACTCTAAATTTTAAAAACGATAAAGAACTTCAGAATATTTTATCTTATTTCGGAATCGAATAATTCAACATTCATAATTTAACATTCAACATTTCGTTACCATGCCAAAAGGAATTTACAAAGTACCAGTTCCCATTAACGAACCGGTAAAGCAATACGCACCAGGAAGTCCTGAACGTAAAGAATTACAAGCTATGCTAAAAACATTGCGCAGTAAACAATTGGATATCCCAATGTATATCGGCAATAAAGAAGTCCGTAGCAATAATAAAATTCGAATAGCACCACCTCACGATCATAAACACACTTTAGGACATTTCCACAAGAGTGATAAAAAACATATTGAATTAGCTATTAACGCTGCTTTAGCTGCAAAAGAAGAATGGGCCAATTTAGCTTGGGAACATCGCGCTGCCATATTTTTAAAAGCTGCTGATTTAATTGCTGGACCTTACCGTTCTAAATTAAATGCGGCAACAATGCTTGGACAAAGTAAAAATGCTTATCAAGCAGAAATTGATAGTGCTTGCGAAATAATTGATTTCTTACGTTTCAACGTAAGTTACATGACAGAAATTTATGCCGATCAACCAATATCATCTCCCGGTGTTTGGAATCGTTTAGAGTGGCGACCATTAGAAGGATTTGTTTACGCATTAACTCCTTTCAACTTCACTGCTATTGCAGGAAATTTACCTACAAGCTGTGCTATGATGGGTAACGTTGTAGTATGGAAACCAAGCAACACACAAGTGTACAGCGCGAATGTATTAATGGAAATATTTAAAGCAGCAGGAGTTCCTGATGGCGTAATTAATTTAATTTATCCAAGCGGACCTGATGCAGCGGATGTAATTTTTAATCACCGCGATTTTGCTGGAATACATTTTACAGGAAGTACAGAAGTGTTTCAAAGCATTTGGCAAACGATTGGTAACAATATTCACAAATATAAATCGTATCCTAAAATTGTTGGTGAAACAGGCGGAAAAGATTTCATTATGGGTCACAAATCTGCAGATGCAAAAGCTTTGGCAACTGCCATCAGCAGAGGAGCGTTTGAATATCAAGGACAAAAATGTTCAGCAGCGTCACGCGCTTACATTCCAAGTAATTTATGGGAAGAAGTAAAAAAATATTTAATTGCTGATTTGAAATCCATGAAAATGGGTCCGACTGAAGATTTCACCAATTTTATTAATGCGGTAATTGATGAAAAAAGTTTCGATAAATTATCGAAATACATTTCTGAAGCTAAAAAAGATAAAAGTGTTGAGATTGTTGCAGGAGGAAAATGTGATAAAACAAAAGGTTATTTCATTCAACCAACCATTTTAAAAACAACAAATCCTAAATACGTTACCATGTGCGAAGAATTATTCGGACCGGTTTTAACGATTTATGTTTACAAGGACAGCAGATTTAAAGAAACATTAGAGTTAGTTGACAAAACTTCTAACTACGCTTTAACGGGTGCTATTTTAGCGCAAGACCGTTACGCGATTGAATTAGCTACAAAAAAATTACAGCACAGTGCAGGTAACTTTTATATCAACGATAAATGTACAGGTGCAGTTGTTGGTCAGCAACCATTTGGTGGTGCACGCGGCAGCGGAACAAACGACAAAGCTGGCGCTAAAGTGAATTTATTACGTTGGGTGAGTCCAAGAACAATAAAAGAAACATTTGTGCCTGCAACGGATTATAAATACCCGTTTTTACAAGCAGATTAAGCATTAAAACCTCTCTTTTTGAGAGGTTTTTTATTTTTAGTACCTTTAGGCAACCAATCCCGAATCGTGAAAGCTTTAGGTAAAGTAAAATTAACAATTGCTGTATTAATTACTTTTACTTCCGCTTTAGCATTCTCACAAACTATCACTTCTTTCAAATCACAAAACAAATGGGGCTTTAAACAAGGCCAAACTATTATTATAGAACCACAATACGATTCTGTTTTTGGTTTTGATGCTACTGGGCAGATTTGTCTTGCAGGAAACATAGACCCTTTAAAGCGAAGTATAAATTCCCTCACAAAACAAGTCCGCATTGGTTACACTTTTAACTATATAAATCAGAAAAATCAAAAACTATATTTTAAAACTCAGTTAGGTCTTGATTCAACTTGTAATATTGATGTCACTAAACAAAGCAGCTCGCTTTATCTCAGTAGCTCAGATATATTTGTTGCAGCTTTTAGTGGAAAAAAAATGTTGTGGTCGAAAAAAGGAAAGCAGATTTCAGATGCAAAACATGATAACATCAATTTTACAAAAGTTACGGGCTTTTATGTTTTTGAAGAATCAGCGGTGTGGGGATTAATGGATGAATCAGGGAAAGAATTAATTGGCCCCACCTACTCTAAAATAAGTTTTAATACCAACGATTCGTTGATTTATTGTTGTACTGCGGGCAGTAAGTTTAATGGGATGGATGATGTTTATAATTATAAGGGAGAAAAAATTCATTCCAGTAATAAGCATATACAATGTGCGGGCAAAAATTACGTTATATACAGACTTTATGCTTCCGAAAACTCTTTCATAATACATGACATGAAAGCAAATACAGAAAAAAATTTAACAGCTGAATTTGTTTATTACTTAAAGGATAATAAAATTGCAATGCTGGATAATGATTGGTTTTTTTACGATTTGAAATCGGATAAACGAACACCTTTAGATAAAACATTAATTAAATACATGAAACTCGATGACTAAATTAAAAATTGCCATTAACGGTTTCGGTCGCATTGGCCGATGCTTTTTCAGAATAGCGCACGAACAATATAATTTCGAAATTGTTGCGATTAACGATTTAACGGACGCAAAAACATTAGCGCATTTATTAAAATACGATTCTGTTCACAGAGGATTTAAAGGAGAAGTTAGTCATGATGAACATCATTTAATTGTTAACGGAAAGAAAATAAAAATTGTCGCAGAAAAAGATCCATCTAATCTTCCTTGGAAAGAAATGGGAATTGATTACGTCATTGAATCAACCGGACATTTTTTAACAACTGAGAGTGCAGGCAAACATATTAAAGCAGGAGCGAAAAAAGTAATCATCTCTGCTCCCGCTACCGACGAAACAAAAACAATTGTATTGGGTTGTAATGATGGGATTTTAAATAAGAGTGATATTATTATTTCGAATGCGTCTTGCACCACTAATTGCGCAGCACCCATGTTAAAAGTATTAGAGCAATTTGAAATTGAAGAAGCTTATGTAACAACCGTTCACTCTTACACGGGCGACCAACGTTTACATGATGCACCACATAAAGATTTGAGAAGAGCGCGTGCAGCAGCCATGAGTATTATTCCTACAACAACAGGAGCTGCAAAGGCCATTACAAAAATATTTCCTGAATTAGCTGGGAAAATTGGAGGTTGTGGCATGCGTGTTCCCGTTCCTGATGGTTCATTAACGGATATTACTTGTGTACTCACAAAAATTCCGACCGTAAAAGAAATTAATGATGCGTATAAATTAGCTTCGCAAACACATTTAAAAAATATTTTACAATATACCGAAGACCCAATTGTATCCATTGATGTTGTTGGAAATCCTTACAGCGTTGTTTTTGATTCTGAATTTACAAGTATTGTTGGGAATCTCGTAAAGATTATAGGTTGGTATGATAATGAATGGGGATATAGCAATCGTTTAGTTGATTTAATTAATAAAATAGAATCGTTGTAATGCTTCAGAAAAAAGTTGCCTACATTACTACTTCTGATCCTAATGATAAACATTCGTGGAGCGGCACCAATCATTACATTTGGAAAAATTTACAATCGCAATTTTCTCAAATTGATGTATTAGGTCCAGCCGAACCAAAATTCACCGTTTTTATTTGTAAAGTGATTCACGCATTTTCTTTAATGGTTGGTAAACGTTTTGACTACCGTCATTCTACTATGTACGCTAAAGCTTGCGCCAATTTGTTTGCAAAAAAATTAGAAGGGAAAAATTACGATTTAATAATTTCTCCTGCGGGCGTGGCGTACATTGGTTATTTAAAAACAAAAACACCAAAGGTATTGGTGTTAGACAGAACAATTGCTGGAACTATTAATTATCACAACATTTTCAAAAAGCTTTGGAAATTTTCGGAACAGCAAAGTATTAATACAGATAAAGTAGCGATGCACAATTGTGAGCTAACAATTTTCTCATCACAATGGGCCGCTGATATTGCTATTAAAGAATATAAATTACCGAAAGAAAAAACACTGGTACTTCCATTCGGTGCGAATATGGATGTGCTTCCAACTGCAGAATATGTTTTCTCAAATAAAACCCTTCGACAGGCTCTGGGTTCGAATGAATGTAATTTATTGTTGTTGGGAGTTTATTGGGAAAACAAAGGAGCGGATATTGCTGTTAATGCTTTAAATGAATTAGTAAAAACCGGAATTAATGCACGGCTAACGGTTTGCGGATGTACCCCGCCAGAAGGATTTAAGAATGAAAGAGTGACGCTGATTCCCTTCATCAATAAAAACACTGAAGAAGGTCGCAAAAAATTGGAAGAATTATTTTTATCACACACCTTTTTTATTCTTCCAACACGTTTTGATTGCACGCCAATTGTTTATTGTGAAGCGAGTGCTTATGCCCTCCCTATTCTATCTGCTAATACAGGCGGTGTGGCTGGACATATTACCGAAAACGTAAATGGTTTTTTAATTGATTATAACGATAAAGGAAAAGCTTACGCTAATAAAATTGCAGAAATACTCTCAGAAAAAGGGCGTTACGAATTACTTTGCAAAACTACACGCGAAGAATATGATAAGCGATTGAACTGGACGAAATGGTCGGAAAGTTTTGTTGAACGCGTTAAGTCCATATAAATATCTTAAAATCAACTATTTACTTCTTTTTTCTGCAAAAAATTTAGTAATTATTCCTCCGCACACATCGTGATTTACACCTGAAATCACTAAAGTTTTAGGATGCAACATCGGTTGGTTCATTGTTGTATAACCTCGTTTTCCGTCGGAAGCACCATAAACTATCTTAGTAATTTGAGACCAATTCAAAGCGCCAGCGCACATCGGACAAGGCTCTAACGTAACGTAAAGTGTACATTCGTGAAGGTATTTCCCTCCCAAAGCGTTGGCTGCGGCAGTAATGGCCTGCATTTCGGCATGGGCCGTAACATCTGTTAAACGCTCGGTTAAATTATGGGCGCGGGCTATTATCTTATTGTTAGCTACAATGACAGCCCCAACAGGAACTTCATCGGCATCATAGGCTTTTTGTGCCTCTTTTAATGCCTCGTTCATAAAATAGTTATCGTCGTACATAATTAAGTTTAAAGATAAGAATGCTGTTTAAACTAAAATATTATATTTGTTCAAGTTTTTACAAAAACCAAACAATATGAAAAAATTGAACCTTGTTTTACCACTTACTTTAGGTGTTTTATTATTTTCTTGCGGCGACAAAAAAGAAGCCGATGATGCAGGTGACCATTTAGACACAACTGCCTATGTTGTACCTGAAGACACAACAGCAATAACTGTAAATGAGGAAATTAAATTCAAATTTGATTTTGCAATCGCTAACATTCCTTCTCCTGTTAGCATGATTAATGATATCTCAGGTTGGGGTGTTGATTATAACGGAGCTTTATTAAACGATCCTAAAAAATCATCGAACTATAAAGATGAATTTACAAAGTCGGTAACATTAGGTATTTATAATATTGATATGTCTTACGCCATGGTAAACAACCAAGGACA
>JAYTSW010000220.1:0-1824 GCA_043745425.1 Sphingobacteriaceae bacterium
ACATTGAAAAGTTATTTGGTCGTTAATATGACATATAATTCGTTTGCCAAAAAATAATGACATTACCTTTTTCGGAATCTCGATATAATTAACACCTAATAGATATTCTAATCTAAAAATGGCTGATTTGAACTTTATGCTATCCATGATTACTACCTAACTTTTAATTTGTATTTTAAAAAACAATGAATTATTTTTTGAATTAGTCAATTCTTTCTTTCAAACTTAATAAATTTTAATAGTAATATTTTTCCTTTACTGAGATTTAAAATCGAATCGTTTGTAATGTTCCAGGAATCAATGTTTTTTAATGATATAAGAAATGCATTTTCACCATTTTCATTTAAGCATCTCATTTTAGTTATTGCCATATCGTCGGGAAAATTTATTTTAGCAAGATCAATATTTACTTTTCCATTAAAACTATTGCAACCAGTATTACCTTGAACCTTTTTATTGGTAACATCAATACTGAGTTGAGGCTTATTATTGGGATATAAAATTTCAAAAGATTGTTGAGTATTTTCAATAGTGTTAAGAATCCAAGTACCTTCTAATTGGGAAGTATTTGAGATCTCTATATTTGCTTTTTGACTGCACTTACAAGAAACTAATATTGTGAATAGAACAAAGGCAAATGGAATGATATTTTTCATTTTTACGATAGTATTGATTTTTATTTTGATAGTTAAATTCAATGCAAAGCTTAAATAATTTCTGAATTCTATTTTTGATAAGAGTTATCGTAATATTTTTATTTTTTGAAGATAATTAAATAAATCTAGTAGATGTCCTGATATAAAAGTTGTTATCAACGCCATTAGTATCCTGATGGCAAAGATAGATGAGGATAAAATCCCTTAAACATGTATGATGATTAGAGCGATCAACTCCATTTACAGATGTTAACATGCGACAAACAGTGACTTCATACGATTTCAAATATTTAATATTCGGTGAGTAAAATAATATTTGCTAATTTAGTTGACAAAAGCCAAATTTTTTCGGAAAAAGAAGCACCTTACAGAAGAGTACAAACACTGACTTCCGACTATAAATAGTTATTCTGCGATAATTAAAATTTTATACGCTAATTTAGTTGACAAAAGCCAAATTTTTCGCCAGAAATAAATACTCGAATATCCATTTGCATACACTTACTTCCGACCACAAATGCTTAATATTCGATAATTGATTTTTTGTTACCTAATTTAGTTGACAAAAGCCAAATTTTTCGCTAAAAGAAAACACCATTCAGAAAGACACAAACACTTACATCCGACCACAAGTGTTTAATATTCGCTAATTGATTATTTGTTTGCTAATTTTGTTGACAAAAGCCAAATTTTTCGCTAAAAAAACACCATTCAAAAAGACGCAAACACTTACATCCGACTACAAACATTTAATATTCGAAAATTGATTTTTTATTCGCTAATTTAGTTGACAAAAGCCAAATTTTTTCGGAAAGGAAGCACCTTACAGAAGAGTACAAACAATTACATCCGACTACAAACATTTATTATTCGAGTAATGAAATTGCACTCACTAATTTAGTTGTCAAAAGCTAAATTTTTTCGCTAAAAAAACACCATTCAAAAAGACACAAACACTTACTTCCGACTACAAACATTTAATATTCGAGTAATGAAATTGTATACACTAACCTAGTTGACAAAAGCCAAATTTTTTCGCTAAAAAAACAGCTTTCAGAAGAGAACAAACACTTACATCCGACTACAAACATTTATTATTCGATAACTAAAATTTTATTCACTAATTTAGTTGACAAAAACCAAATTTTTCTTCTAAAAAAAACAAATG
>JAYTSW010000221.1:0-1822 GCA_043745425.1 Sphingobacteriaceae bacterium
TTCGGACAGTCAATACGTAGTTAATTTATTGATCCGAAAGGCGAGATTAAAACAAAATAATTTCATTACAAAAAAACGAACACCGATTCAGAATTCAGATCTTGTACAAAAATTAATTCAGCAAATAGAAAATCATACTATAAATTTCACAAAAGTAAAAGCACATCAAAAGGATGGTGATGCGATGAACCGGGAAGTTGATATATTAGTTCGTAATTTAGTACGCAAAAAAGTCTCAGAACAAGATGGAAAATAAATCGCCAGATCCTTTACACGGAAAAACTTTAGAAATGATTGTTAAACAATTGGTATATCATTATGGCTGGGAAGAATTAGGAGACAGAATAAGAATCCGTTGTTTTAATGAAGACCCAAGTATAAAATCGAGCTTAACTTTTTTACGCAAAACGCCTTGGGCCAGAAAAAAAGTAGAAGATTTGTATATTGATTTAATTAGTGCGGATTAGTTCTTCAAAAATTACCCTTCTGCTTGTCCCGCTTGAGCGAGACTTATGCTGTTTCCCCTTGTATAAGGGAGAAAATGTTTCGTGAATTTAAAATGAAGTGCGTACTAAGATAGCCCCATAGTTTCCAAAAAAAATTCCTAGTAGCAATCTCCTATATGGAAACGTATAAATTTTTCCCCCTTTCCAAGGGGGAGCGTCCGTTTTTAAGCGGGCGAGGGGGTAAAATGAAAAATTATTTTTTAGTTGAATGCCCTTTACCTTTAACCGGCTTACTTTTTATTTTATAAAGTTCTGAAGGCGGACTTCCTTCTGTTTTATATTTCCCTTTCGGGTTTGCTTCAGGTGGTGGGCCTTTGTAACCTTTTGGATATTTTTTTTGATGAGTTTTAAAATACTCGTACGGTTTTGAACCTGTATAATCATATAACATTACTTTATAGGTATTGTTAAGATCGTAATTCGAATATTTAATTGGTAATACATCCGAATTAGTCCAGGCAGAACCATTCCAATAAATAAAATATGCTTTTTCTATATCATAGTAAATTTCTATATCGGGAATGTAGGAATAACGCGCTTCTGCTTTTCCTTCAACCGGATGTGGATTAATTATGACTTGCGCTGTTGCTGGAATTATTACCAATGTAAAAATAGTAATGAGGTATGGAAGTAATTTTTTCATACTAATAAATGAGGCGTTAGAATTATTTCCACCTATAATTTAAAGGTAAGGTAAATTTTCGCCAAATCTGTAATTTTTTCTAAATAGATTCTTCGATATGTTTTTTAAGAACGAATATTTTATGAATATCGTTCGGTAACCATGTGTTTAACTTATATTCTGATTCAATAGAGTAATCTTTAAGTTTAACCGGACTAACAACATAATTATCCTTGTCAATCCACCACCAACGACCTTCGTGAGAAGGAATATAGTTTTTTTCAGCGTCAGCTAAATACCAGCCGTTAAATTCAAAACCGCCATCAATTTGATTGGGACTAATCTTTAGGTCATTCATTAAATGAGTTGTGGCTTTACATTTAGCCCTGTTAATACTTAAGTAATCGTGTGTGCCTGCGATTGAAAAATAAGTCATAACCACAAAAAAGGAAATAAATTTTAGTTTATTTAAATGAAATTCAAAAGACAAAGAATAGGTTAAAATAAAAAACGGAAACAGGATAATTAAATAACGGTCGTTAGCATAACTAAAGCATAATGGTATAAGATAAAATATAAACAGTAGTATTAAAAACCAATTGCTAAAATTCAATTTATCTTTTTTATTTGTTCTTAGTTTGAAAACTATTGAAGTAATCCCTAAAAAGAAACTTATCCCCCCTATTAAATTTAA